>CALIKW010000032.1 GCA_938017915.1 uncultured archaeon
CTTTCGGTTTTTTTAGTTGTTTCTTTTTTGCAAGTTTTAAAGAAATCGAAACAGAATCGATAATAGTATTACCAACTTTTATTATCTTTCCTTTTAATTTTTCTTCTTTTAAATTTTGTACACTTAAATTGGAAGGTGCAAAAAGAATATCAGAAAATTTATCAGCAATTCTTCTTGATATTTCTTCTGGAAAGGGTTCAAAAATATCCCCACTTCTCAAACCAGCTTCTAAATGTGCATTTTTCCACTTTTTTCTACCTAAGAAATTGGAGGAGGCAATAGCTGCGCATGCTGTTGAAAGAGTATCACCATGATAAAGGACATAATCTGGTTCTATTTTGGTTAGTATACTTCTTATTTTTAGTAGTAAAGACGTTCCCCAAACCATAGCTTTATGTGTTCTAACCATAAATCTTGATGAGAATTTTGGAGGTGCGTACAAAACTATGTCGGGCTCTTTGATTTTGAAGGTCTTAACTAAATCAGTTATGTGGTGTTGCCCTGTATGAATAAAAAAATAGTTTATCCCCTTTTTTTCTAATTCCTTCATTAGAGGCATGCACTTTATTAACTCCGCTTTAGTTCCAACAACAAATACTATCATACTTTTCTATTTAAAATTTAAGAGATTAGAATTAAATATGAAGATAAAAGTACACTTGTTAGTAGGGAATTTACCCTTATATTCAGAGTTGTTCCAAAATCCACCGAAAGATATAGAATATGTTGCTAAGCCAGTGCCGTAACAGAATATTACTCTTCTTTGAATAGGTTAAAAGGAAATTAACAACGGTATGCTACAGAAGGCTATTCAATAGATTTTTTAATAGCTTCTCTTATATCAATAGTCCTAAGTAGATTTGGTAAACTTAGTTAAACTGATAATACCTTTGTTCTTACTTTTGTTTTTCTTTTATATTGCAGATGTTGTTCAAGTGAACTTGTTAATAAAAATTCTCTTTGCCCTTTTTTGGTGGTTTCGCCTACTTGTTAGCTTTAGTTCCTTTGAGATTTTATAAAAAGAAGATTTGAAAATACTTTATATCCTCTTAGAAAAACTTCCTATAATGAAAAAACAATTTTGATTTTGCTCAAATGGTTTTCAAAATATGTTCAGAAATAATTATTGATAGCAGGGCTAAAAATCTAGGAAAAAAGCCATTGTTCCATTTTTCCTTCAATTAATCTTTTTATTCCAACCAAAAGGTTTGCTCTTAGTAAAGTAGGAAAAGTTCCTGCATCTGACCAAAAACCTTTTACTACTATATACTTTAATCTCCCTTGCTTAAGATACCAATTGTTAACATCAGTTATTTCTAGTTCTCCTCTTGCACTCGGTTTTAAAGTCTTTATAAAATCAAAAACATCAGTTGGATAAATGTAAAAACCAGTTACTGCAAATTTTGATTTTGGAACCTTAGGCTTTTCTTCTATTTCTATAAGCTTTCCATTAGAATCAAAAACAGCAACCCCAAACCTTTCTGGGTGCTCAACCTCTTTTAAAAAAATTATTGCATTATTATCATTTTCATCAAAATCATTTTCAAGCTCAATCTTCTCGAATATGTTATCCCCTAAAATTACTGCAATTTTTTTCTCTCCCTTTGCAAAATCCTCTGCTTGAAGTAAAGCATGAGCTATTCCTAGTGGACCATCTTGAATTTTATAAGTAAAATTTACTCCAAAATTTTTTCCACTTCCCAAAAAGCGCATGAAATCTGCCATGTATTCCCCACCAGTAACTATGCAAATATCCTTTATTCCCAAACTTTTCAAAGTTTCTAGAGGATGAATTATCATTGGCTTATCATAAACAGGAAGCAAATGCTTATTAGTAACTAAGGTTAATGGCCTAAGTCTTGTTCCTTCTCCGCCAGCTAATATAATCCCTTTCATGCTCTCTACTTATGCGGTAAAGCAAGCCAATCCCATGGTTTATTACATCTTGGATCATTTGTCTTTCCGTTTATTATTTTTGGTACTATTTTGTTGTCGTTCCATGGTCTTCTTATTTCATCAGGGTTATTATAATCATAAAGCTTGTTAACAAAATATATTAAAACAGAGGGATAAGAGCTTACTGTTTTTGTTCCATGCCAGTATTTTCCTGGTATCCTTACAATTTGTAGTTTTTCTTCACTTGAAATTATTTCATCCAATTCTTGAGTTTCCTCATCAAACGCACAAATTTTTAAAGCTCCCTTTATTACAAGAAAATAATCTACTTGACCCTTTTCGTGCTTGTGCCAAGCTCTTATTATTCCTGGATAGCTTACAGATAAATTTGCTTGCACTATTTCATCATCCTCAAGCAAATTCTTCCAATCCTTTCTCATTATTTCTGTGAAAGAGCCTCTTTCATCTATATTTCTTTTAAGTTCAATTATTCTTATTCCAGGCAACATATTATCATATTAAGATAATATCTTTAAAACATTTAAACTTTAAATGACAATTTAATTTTATGGATAAGGTCTTAATAATAGGGATTTCTGGCCTGCTTGGAAGTAGAGCATATGAAGTAGGAAAGAATAAGTATGAAATTTTTGGAACTTACAAAGAGCATAAGATAGAAGAAGAGAATTTTTTTGCTTTGGATGTTACACAAAGAAAAGATGTTTTTAACTTAATTGAAAAATTAAAGCCAGATTTGGTAATAGATACTCATGCCTTGCACAACGTTGATTACTGCGAAACACATCCAGAAGAGGCTTGGCTTATTAATGTGGATGGAACTAGAAATGTGGCAGAGGCTTGTAAGAGAGTTGGATGTAAGATGGTCTTTATTTCTACTGATTATGTGTTTGATGGGGAAAAGCTTAAATATACTGAGAAAGATAAGCCAAGACCTTTAAACTATTACGCAAAAACTAAGCTTATAGCAGAAAGAATTTTGGATGCATTAGATGTGAATTATATAGTAGCAAGAACAGCGGTTTTGTACGGAAAAGGTGGAATGGGTAAATTAAACTTTGTTTTATGGACTATTCAAAAGCTTAAGAATGGAGAGAAAATAAAAATTGTTACAGATCAGCATAACAACCCAACTTTTGCTGATAATTTAGCTGAGATTTTGTTTGCTTTGTATGAAAAAGATGCAAAAGGTATTTTTCATGTAGTTGGAGAGGATTGTTTAAGTAGGTTCGAATTTGCTCTAAAAATTGCAAAAATTTTTGACTTAGATTCGAGTCTTATTGAACCAATAACAACCCCGGAGCTTAACCAAATAGCCCTAAGACCAAGGAAAGTTGACTTAATTACAGAAAAGGTTAAAAGGGTTACTGGAATAAAACCTTTTGGGGCAGAAGAGGGCTTAATGATTCTAAAAAAACAATTGGGAGAATAATGTATCCAAATTATTTGTTCAGAAGACCTGGCTATACAAGAAGACCTGGAAATTCAGAAGGAAAATGCAAGTTCTGCCAATTGCTTAAAGAAAACAATTGGTCGATAATTTTTAAAAATGAAAAGGTTTTTAGCGTTGTTAATTTGCATCCTTACAATGAAGGTCATATACTCTTATTACCAGTAAGGCATGTAAATGATCCAAGGGAATTGAGTGAGGATGAGAGTATAGAATTTTATAGAGTAATGAATTACCTTTTAGACATTTTACAAAAAGTCTATAATACAAGCTCATTTAACATAGGATTTAACCTTGGAAATGCTTCAGGTGCAACTTATCAGCATTTGCATTTACACATAATACCAAGATGGCTTGGGGATTCTGGTTTTGTAGAAGCAACAAGCATGACAAAAGTTTTGAAAGAAAGCCCGAAGGAAACGAGGGATAAGCTTCTCAAAGCAATTAAAGAGGTGGTTAAATGAAAGTTTTAATTACTGGGGGAGCAGGCTACATAGGTTCAGTTTTAAGTAGGATGTTGTTAGAAAAAGGTTATGAAGTAAAAATTTTAGATAGATTTTTCTTCGGAAAGGATTCTATAAAAGAAATCGAAGATCAAGTTGAAATTATAGAAGGGGATGTAAGAAATTTTAATCCTTTAATTTTAGATGGAGTTGATGTAGTAATAGATATGGCAGCTTTGTCGAACGACCCTTCTGGTGAATTAGACCAAAATTTAACTTTAGATATAAATTATAAAGGAAGGGTAAGAGTTGCAAAATTAGCTAAAAAGCATAAAGTAAAAAGATATGTTTTAGCATCATCTTGTAGCGTTTATGGTTTTCAGGATGGAGTTTTAAATGAAAATTCAAGAGTAAACCCATTAACTACTTATGCAAAGGCAAATGTTTTATGGGAAAATGATGTTTTACCTTTAGCGAACAAAAACTTTTGTGTAACAGCTTTAAGGCAAGCAACTTGCTACGGCTTTTCTTACAGGATGAGGTTTGATTTGGCAATAAACGGAATGGTACTAGGTTTTTTCAAAAACAGAAAAGTTCCTATAATGAGGGACGGAACTCAATGGCGTCCATTTATTCATGTTAAAGATACAAGCAGAGCTTTCATCAAAGTTTTGGAGAGTGAGGAAGAATTAGTTAATAAACAAATTTTTAATGTTGGTTCAAACGATCAAAATTTTCAAATATTTAACTTAGCTAAGTTAATAGCTGAAGCTATTGGCTTGGAATTTAAATATGAGTGGTATGGTTCTCCTGATAAAAGAAGTTATAAAGTAGATTTTAGCAAAATTAGAGAAGTTCTTAATTTTACTCCGAATTATACACCAAAGGAAGGAGCTAAGGAGATTTTTAATGTTTTAAAAAATGGTTTGCTTGATCCAGAAGATCCGAAAGCAATTACTGTTGAATGGTATAAAAAGTTGATGGAAAAAGGAGTAAAAATATAATCTTTTTTACTTTTTCAACTCATGGAAAGGAGAATATTTACTCCAGAAAAAGAACTAAGAAAGTTAAAATAGTTTTTCAGGCCTCTATCTAGGGGTTTGATGGATTTAAAAAAACAGTTATGAAGTAGAAATTGGTAGAAAAGGGAGGTGAATAGCTCAGTTCTTCAGTCTTCTACGCTTGAAAGTAGCTTAAAAGTATTAGAAAAAGATAAGTTTTAAAGTTAAAGAGATATAAAAGAAATTAAGAGAGAGGTGAAAATTTTAGTTACTGGTGGGGCAGGATTCATAGGTTCTCATTTAGTTGAAAGATTGGTAGAATGGGATTTGATGTAACAGTTCTTGATAATTTAAGTTCAGGGTATGAGAAAAATTTAGAAAAAGTTAAGGACAAAATAAAGTTAGTAAAAGAAAATGTTATTTATTCCCTTTCTACAAATGTATTACCTTATATTCGTGGCCAAGATGTAATGTTTCATTTAGCTGCAATTCCTGATCCAAGTTCCTGTGACAAACATATTGATGAAGCATTTAAATCAAATGTAGAAGGAACTTTCAATCTTTTACTTTCAGCTATCAAAAATGGTATCAATAGAGTTATTTTTCTTTCTCCAGTGCACGTATATGGTGTTAATTAGAGGTTCAGCTAAAGGAAAACCTACTGCTCTAAATTTATTGTTTAAGAAAGTTAGCGGAAAAATATTAATTTTAACAGATGGTGATGTAATTTTGGGAGAGAATTCAATCTCTTTTTTACTGCAACATTTCAAAAATCCAAAGACTGGGGCAGTAAGCGGAAAGGTAATTTATCAAATTCCAAAAAATTCTTTATTTTACGAATGGGCAAAGCTAAGTGAAAAAGTTTTTGATAAAATGAGAAAATTACAAGATAGAAAAAATGAATTATGGTACCTAACCGGCTATTCATATGCTATAAGGAATGGTTTAATAAAACAAATTCCCTCGAATGCTCTAAGTGACGATGTAGTAATTGGTTATTTAATTAAATCAAAAGGCTATTTGATAAAGTATGAGCCAAAAGCAAAAGTTTTTGTTAAATTCCCTGCAACAATTTCAGATTTCATAAAATAAAATCGAGAACAAGAGCTGGATTTTTGCAGTTAAAAAAATGGTTTGGTTTTGAAGTAAGAAAAATTTCTACTGAAATTTTGATTGGAATAAAAGATTTGTTTAAAGCATACGGGATAAAAAATTCACAAAATTTTTATTGGTTTAATTTATTTAGTAGCTTGGCTTAGAGCATATTGGTTGATTTACAAAAAACAATCATTTGAAAAAATTTAGCAAAGAATAGAAACAACAAAATGAACGATTCTCTGGAAGTTGAATAGAAAAATCTCCGCTTTATAAATCAATCCTCTTAATTATAATTGATGCAGAACATGAGAATAAATTTCCTCATATGGTATTTGAAGTACACAGGTGGAAACAGAATACTTGTAGAAATAGCTAATAGACTTGTAGAAAGAGGACATGAAGTAACAATCATTACTTCAGGGATGGATGAAAAGTGGTTTCCGATCAAGGCTGAATTAAAGTTTGTTCCTAAGCTTGGGAAGCATCCTTCTCCCCTTAGCTTACTCACGACATTCTTTTCTCTTCTTTTTAAATCCTTACCAAAAGCTGATATAGATGTTGCTACTTGGTGCTTCACTGCCTATCCTATAATGAAAAACGGAAAAGGCATACCGATATATTACTGCCAACATTATGAAGCTCTGTTTTTTGAGAACCCAATTATAAGATGGTTAGCTAAAAAGACTTATGACATGAATTTTAATTTCATAGCCAATTCTTCTTGGCTTAAAAGCATCCTTTTTATTAACCATAACATAGATGCTGAACTAATTTTGAATGGGATAGACTTGAACACTTTCAGGCCAAAGAGAATAAGGAAAGATGAAAAAATTGAGAAAGTAGTAAGCTTATGTAAGCCTTACATTAAATGGAAAGGATTCTGGGACTTAGTTGAGGCTTGGAAGATAGTTACCTCTGAAAGGAAAGATGTGGAGTTAGTCTTGTACGGAACAAAAGAAGTAAAACTGAGGCTACCATTCAAATACACATTCGTTCATTTCCCATCAGATGAAGAATTAGCCAAACTTTATAATGAAGCTACTTTAGTAGTTAATCCTTCTTGGTATGAGAGTTTCCCTCTACCACCTTTAGAAGCTATGGCATGTGGAACGCCTGTAGTAACAACAAGATACGGAACAGAAGATTATGCTTTTGATGGTAAAAATTCTTTAGTTGTTTATCCAAGAAGACCTAAAGAAATGGCTGGGGCGATTTTGAGGCTGTTGGAGGATGAAAAACTTCAGAAGAAGCTTTCAAAGGGTGGAATAAAAACGGCAAGACAATTCAATTGGGAAAAAACAGTTAATAGAGTAGAAGAAGTATTTAAAAAATTCTTAGAAAAATGAAGAGAGAGCGGAAGTAAGATAAAAATAAATTCTCAAAATTTTTACTTAATACCATGATAATAAACAATTTTTCTCATAATAATACCGATACATTAAAAAATAGTAGTTGTATCAATAAATCATGGAACGAAATCTCGAAAGATTTTAAAGGATTGAATTTGTTTGGCAGAAGATTAAAGAAAGAGCAAAGAAAAATATTGAAGAAAATATTAGACGAAATTAAATTGCCGAAAAAAGCAAAAATAATTGATGTTGGTTGTGGTGCTGGTTTTACTCTCTCTTTTTTTAGAGAATTTGGTTATAAAAATTCTATAGGAATAGATAATTCAGAGTATTCTTTAAATATTTGCAAAA
>CALIKW010000033.1 GCA_938017915.1 uncultured archaeon
AAAAAAATCACTTATCCCTCCATATACGCCGAAGCCAGTGTCGTAGCTATTAAGCTTGTCCTTTAGAGTGAGGAGAAAGTCTTCATTCGGAGAACTTATTGCTATCCTAAATACAGGGCTTATCAAAAACTGGAAAAGTTCCGGAGGTCTTTCTAAATCTATACCTTTTTTATATTTTCTAAGAGTAGCAATTTCGTACCCAACTCCTTTAAATTTCACTAACTCAGACCCACAAAATATGTTTTTATCTCTTATCCATTCTTCTAACCTTTCCCTTCGGACCTGGAATAAAGAACCTAAAATACCCCAAATTGCGGTTGGCGGTATACAAATATAAGTTCCTCTAGCTTTTTTTGTTACATGAAACTTAAAGTGAGCTACTTCAAAATGGACGTCAAAAGTTAAAGCATTCATAATCCTACTCCTGAACCAGGTGGGAAACGATTTCGTCCACGATTTTATCTACCGTAAAACCTTTTAGTTCTTCACCTAGGAGATTATAAATCTTACCCTCTTCGTAGGATATAACATATATTTTTTCATCTTCTTGTAGCAAGTTTGATATTAACTTCAGTTTTTCCCAATTAAGTGCTATTTTATTTTCCTTCTGAAGATAATCAACGTAGGAAAATATAGGCAATTGCCTTTTACCTAGGTACACAATTCCGAAAAAATAATGTGGGATATTGAGGTAATTCGCTGCCCTTGGAAATGTATATCGTTCTCTTAACAAGATATTTAAGAAAATTCTATATCTTTCCTTTCTATCTTTTATAACAAACACATCATCTTCCTTTCTAGTTTTTTCAGAAAGTTTCTCATAAAAATCCTTCAATTCTTCATCTTTTTCTAATTCACCAGTCTTTTGGTCAACGAACCATAATTCATCTGTAGTATATTTACCTACTCTATCTGTAATGATCCAATCATTTCTGCCTATAAAGTCCGCAACCTCTACTTCTGCAGGAGATGGGGGCTCCTTTCTTTCCGGATCAAATCTAACTAAAAAATCTCTAGTTATTTCACAATGCCTTAAGGCAATTATTCCGTTTGTTTTAATAGGTGCGAATCTTTTTCGAACAAAATTACCTCTAGTTTTCATAAAACCAAATAAATCATCATCTATGTATTCTACAGGATTTCCCATGGATTGGAGAACTTTCTCTTCACCTTTAGTACCGCGAGTAATTGGACTCAATTGAATATTCGGGTCCAATTCTTTCATTTTTTCCTTAATACAATATTTCACGCATCTTCCAGAAACAAATACAATAGTTTCTTGTTCAGTAGTAACAAATTTTTTTATTTCAGTAAGTGGGCCTATTGTCCCGTTTGCGTTGACATTTCCTTTAATTTGAGTTAATAAAGATATTTGACAGAACCTCATTTTTCACCACCTTTCTCCTTTTCATCACTTTGTTTTGAAATAAGTATATTATATAGAGTAGCAAGCGTCATCGCATAGTAGGATTTAAATTGAGAAATCGAATCGAAATGCTTCAATTCTTTTGGAATTACACCTGTTTCTATACCACTTGTATGAAGAGTTATGCAATGATTAACTAGCCTTCGTGTAAATTCTTGAGGAGAATTTGCTGTTCTAAGATCCATTAAAATACGCTTTAAAGTATTTTCTTCATCGCGAGCTTTAAGTTCTTTCCCTAACTTCCATACCCACTCTTCAATTTTTTTGAATTCTTCGCCCATGAACAATGATAATATGTCATTTAAATATAAAATTTTTTTTGGTTGGTTACCAAGCAACTTGATTTTTAAATCGATTAACTTTATAGTAGAATCGAGATCGATTCTATTATAAGTGAATATCGAATGAATGATGTCTGAAATGTAGAGGTGGAGAGATTTTCTATTTCCTTTCGCTAACTTCTCTTCGTCACGCATTATTGAAGAAAAAAATTCTCCTAGCTTTGCTCTATTTTCAACATAAAGTTTTTCAGTCGCATAAAATGTTTCATAAACTCTCGAAATATCAGGAAAAATATGCAGGGAAATTTTTCCAGTTTGAGGATTTCGAATATAAACTTCAATAGATACGTGTTCACAAATTTGCTCGTTATTATAAATCTCTACAAAACATCTATTAAGAATCCAGAACATGCGTTCAAATGGAGTTATGTATTTACTTCTATAGGGAATTGGAATGTTTTGAATTTCTTTTGCGCCAAACGCTCGTCGTAAGCTCTCAAGTAACACGTGAGCTTCTTCGGTAATGTAGATGCCTAACCCTACTGCGGTGATGCAATCTGATATGTGTTGAAGTAAGCTTAACTTGAACTCGTAACCGAACCTTTCATTTTGTATGTAATAGTTTGGTGCTTCATCAAAATCCTCTCCCGCTGGATAAATTGTGGATTGAAGAGTTTTATTGTCCTTTAAACCGTTTGTTATAATTTCTGAAAAATTGTTAATTATTTTTTCACGCAACTTATCTATTACTTGCTGAGGTAAGGGAGATTTTCCCACATATACTTCAAACTCTGGAGAAGGAGAGAAACGTAATGCATTCCCCTTTTGTTGACTAAGAGTTTGATTTAGAATCCAATTCCTAAATCGCAACCCTTTCAGAGTGATACATCTTTTTGTTTTGTTTAGCTTTAATTTTTCTCTATTCCATTCTAGCTGACTTCTTATTAGCTCTATTATTTCTTTATCGGTCATCTTATTTCACCACATTCATAAACCCAAATCCTAAACTATTTCTTTCCCCAAATCCACAATCTACTCCAAATTCTAATATTTTTTTCTGTTCTTTATTTAAAAAACTAAATATAAATTCCCATATGCTTCCGATCATTTTAACTTCTCTCCCCTTAATAATAATATGATTGCAAACTTCTTTTTCAAACTTAAATTGTTCAAATAAAGGAAATTCCTCTACTTTAGTTTTATAAAATTCGTTGTATTTCTTAAATAAGTTTTCATTCAACTGTTTAATGAAAGCATCAAATGCGTATTCTTTTCTCCAATAAACATATCTTTTTTTCCTAAATTTCTCAGGAATTCCGTATTTTTCATAATTTTTCTCAGGAATTCTAATAACAATGGGGGTGGCTGAGATTATTCTACAACTTCTCTTTAATTTCGTCTTAACTACAGAAGCATTTTCAATTTTAAATAACATTTCACCAATATTAATAAGTCTATTCTCATCAGCTAATTTTTCTAGTTTTTCTTTCAAGAATTTAATAAACAAGCGATCTGGTGAGGATATTATTAAATTTCTTTTATCACCAACTTTCATATCTCCTATAGGAAATATATTTGAAAAACAGAAAAATTTGTACCCAGGCTTATCGTGAAGAATGCTGTATTCAGTTGTTTTAAGTAAGCTATAAATAAACCCTTGCAACTTGTGAAAATACTTCAAATCATACTCACAATCTTTCGCAGCTTCTAATTTCGTAATTATTCTCATGATTTTAAATAGAAATAAAAAACATTATATTTTTTTTAGATTAAAAGTGGATTTTTATTCAAGCTTCATAACTTTTAATTCAAAACCATTTAAAATGCTAATTAAATTTTATTCTTTCTTTTTTTGGTTTTTATTTCTTTTGGAGCAAGCTTTCAACAGTAGTTCTATTTTACTTAAGAAATTTTGATAGGTCTTTCAAAGTGTTTAGCAAGAAGTATTTTTTATTTTAATGCTATTCTTTACACGAAAACTTTTTACAAGGAATTGCTTGATGGTTATTCCTTGCTGAAAAGAGAAACAACTAAAAAGCAGTTTTTGGAAAGCTGAGAAATAATAAGAAAAGGGTAAATATTCTATCAACTGATAGCTTTAGCAAAATCCTCCAAAACTTTTCTTGGATTTTTTGCTTTTACCACACCTGAAGAAACTAAAATTCCTTTTGTTCCAAGTTCTAAAGCCTTTTTAACATCTTCTCCACTCGTAATTCCTGCTCCACACAAAACTTTAACTCTTGGATTAATTTTTTCTATACTTTCTACAAAATTTTTCACGCTATCTGGCTTAACTCTTGAAATCGCTTGACCGCTTCCTATCAAAAAAGGATCTTCATAAGCTATAAGATCTGGAGCAAACTTTGCTATTTCTTTTCCTCTTATTATAGAATCTGCACATACAATAGAAACCATCTTATGCCTTTTCATTATTTCTAAGCATTCTTTTATCTCCTTTAGCGAAAGCTTTTTTTCTGAATGGCTTATTAAAGATCCCTTTACTCCAATTTCTTTTAAAGCTAAGGGTGAAACATGGCCTGTATAAGCACCTTTCTCTACGGCATCAACATGCTGAGAAAAAACAGGAATTTTAACTTTTTTTGAAATTTGATACAAATCAGTGAATTGGGGAGCTACTGAAATGTTTATGTTATATTTTTTTGCTACTTCTTCGCATATCTTTGCTAATTTTAAAGCATTTTTTCCTGTAGCTTCTTCGTAGCACTTAAAGTTAACTAAAATGAGCGGAAGTTTCATAAGTTAATTTTAATTAAAAGTAAAATAAATAATATGGAAAAAATTACTATAAGCTTGATTAAGGCTGATATTGGAAGTTTAGTTGGTCATGGAAGAGTTCATCCAGATATAATTAAAACAGCAGAAGAACTCCTACAAAAAGCAAAAGATGAGCACTTGATTATAGATTTTTTTGTTACTAATTGCGGGGATGATTTAGAATTAATAATGACTCATCAAAAGTTTATAGAAAATCCAGAAATTCACAAGCTAGCTTTTGATACTTTCATGAAATGTGCAGAAGTTGCAAAATCCTTAAAGCTTTATGGAGCAGGACAAGATTTACTTAAAACTGCTTTTTCTGGTAATATAAAAGGCATGGGTCCTGGTGTTTGTGAGATGGCTTTTGAAGAAAGAAAAAGTGAACCAATAGTTTGTTTTATGGCAGACAAAACAGAGCCAGGAGCCTGGAATATGGCTTTGTACAAGATATTTGCTGATCCTTTCAATACCCCTGGCTTAGTTATTGACCCAAGCATGCACTCAGGTTTTTCCTTTGAAGTTCATGATTTGTTTGAACATAAGAAAATAAGGTTTAGCGCTCCTTCTGAAATTTATGATTTACTTGTTTTCATAGGAGCTCCTGCAAGATACTGTATAAAATCTGTTTTTAGAAATTCTGATAATGAAATAGCTGCTGTTTCTTCTACTGATAGGTTAAGTTTAATAGCAGGCCATTACGTTGGAAAGGATGATCCTGCATTAATAGTAAGATCTCAATCAGGATTTCCAGCAATAGGAGAAATTTTAGAACCCTTTGCCTTTCCTTACTTAGTAGCAGGAGGTATGCGCGGTTCTCATAACGTTCCGCTCATGCCTGTTAGCTTAAAGGATGCTCATCCAACTCGCTTTGATGCACCTGCTAGAGTAGTAGCTTTAGGTTTTCAGCTTAATAACGGAAAGTTGCAGGGACCTGTTGATTTGTTTGATGATCCTGCTTTTGATTTGGCAAGACAAAAATGTAATGAGATAATGGATTACATAAGAAAGCATGGAACTTTTGAGCCACATCGCTTACCTTTGGATGAAATGGAGTACACAACTCTTCCTGAAGTTAGGAAAAAATTAGAAAAAAGGTTTGAAAGTTTAGGTTAATTAAGATTATTTTTACTCAAACCTTTGTAGCTAGAAATTTAACTTAAAGTTAAATTGGTTGGGGAAAGAAAACTTCCTTCTTTCTAAATCTTGACTTAATCCTCTCAATTAGCCTTGAAAATATGCTCAATTGCTGGTACTTTTCTCCTATTAAGAAAGCACTCAGTTTTAAAAACTCTTTACTTGCCTTTGAGTTTGGTTTATAAATTACTAAGGGAGTTTTTATAGCAAGGCTTTTCTTAATATTTTTATCATATGGGATGATTGCGATTACAGGTAGCCTTGTAAGTTGCTCAATTTCTTTTGGACTCATTTCGTATTTTTCCTTACTAACTTGATTAAGAACTATTCCTAATTGTGTTATCCCAAGCTCATCACAAACTTCTTTACATCTTATTATATCCATAACACAAGGAACAAAAGGTGTAGTAACAAAAATTACTTCATCACAAGCCTTTAAAGTTCCCATGGCTTCCCTACCTAAGCCAGGGCTTGAATCTAAGAGTATTATATCATTAATTTCAGAAATTTCCCTTACTTTTTCAGGTAGGTTTAATATATCTATTCCTTCCAAATCAGCCAAAGAAAGGGAAGCAGGAACAACTTTTATACCGCTAAAATGCTCGTATACAGCCTCTTCTATGCTATTATCCCCTCTCAAAACCTTGTTTAAGGTTAATGGGCAATAATACATTCCAAGGTATAATCCTAGATGGGATGTTGTTAAGTTGCAATCCACTACTGTTATATTTTTATTAAAATATTTTGCTAGAGCAACACCCAAGTTTATTGCAAGAGTAGTTTTTCCAACACCACCTTTTCCAGAAACTATGCCTATTATTTTGCCCAATCTCTCACTATAAATAAATGAGATAATTAAATACTTTAAACTTTCTTTTCTTCCTTTTTCCTCAAGCCAAAAAATCCTGAAACTTTTTTCTTTCTCAAGTAAGGCATTCCTGTTTTTGGATTTTCAACAACCTCAAAACCTTTTGGTATGCTTGGTAAAGCTCCAATTGGATTTTTTGTAAAAAAGTAAAGAGTTACTTTGCCCCTTTGCTTTGAGTGAAGCCAAAATTTTTCTTTCTTCTTATTTTCATAAACAAAAGGACCAAATATTCCCATATTTTAAAATTTATTTTTTCGATTTTAAGTTTCAGCTTCAACAAACCTTTTTAAAAGTGCAGGTCTTTCCTCTTCCTTTTTCCTCCTTTTTCTTAAGAAGAATAGGAGTAATAAAAAGAAAATTCCTATAAGAATAGAAACGATTAAAATCCAGATCGGGAAATAGGCAGGCACAACATATATTCTCATTTTAGAAAGCGATAACTGCAAAACAGCTTCTTCTACGTATCTTTTAACTTCCAAAAGCTTTAGTTTAACATCCTCATACTTTTTTTCATAATAATAAGCTTTAGCATCATTCAAGTTTATTTTGGCTTTATTTAGTGCAATTTGGGCTAAGGAAGTATCTATTCCCATTAAGTTTGCTGCATCTATTTCTGCTTGAATTTCTGAAATGATATATTCATAATAAATTATTTGCTTGTAAAGGTCTTCTTCAACAGGAATTTCTTTTGGTTTTACTTCTACTAATATTGTTCTCCTTTCTCTTATCTTATCGCTTATTAATTCAAATTCAAGAGGATGAGCTCCTTCTGAAATTTTCTCTGAGACTTGAATAGAAAAAAGGAAAATGGCTGTTTCATTTGGATACAATCTATTTATTCCCATTGGTGTTATATTAATATTTATCTCACTTGAAGTGTAAACAGAAAATCTTAAGTTGTATAAGGAAACATCTCCAATGTTTTTAACTATAATATGAAAGAGAGTTGATTCTCCAGGACCTATTTCTATTTTTTCTGGATATTCGAGTTTTATTCTAGCTATTCCTATTTCTGGAGGTGGAGGTGGTATTATTAGTGTTGGGGGGGATGGATATATTATTTCTGGAGGTGGAGGTGGGGGAGGATAATAAACTACTATGAAAGCTCCCCAGGCTTGAGCAGTTTTTCCGTCATAAGGTGCTCTTACCCTTATATAATAAGTTCCTATGTATGGTGGCAAAAAATTAACTTTATAAACTCTTTTTTCTCCAGGCTTTAAGCTTATTTGTGCATCGTAATAATAAGCAATAGTTTCAAGCTTACCGTCTCGATTATAATAAATTTTTACTTCCATTTTCTCAGTTAAAGGAATGCTCCCATCATTTAAAAACTCAGAATTTATCGTTTGAATTTCAGAGAAGTTTAATTGCTCCTTATATCCAAGCAAAATCCTTCCGCTCAATTTTTCACTTACATTAACAGAAACATTGTTTTGAACTGCTAAAAAAGTTATTCTTTCTGGCAGGAAAAAAAGAGCGATTAAAGAAATTAGGAAAAGAATTAGGATTAAAAAATTCTTATCCATAATTAAAATTTGATTCGAAAAAATAAATTAGAGAAAATTCTGCTTTATTTTTCTGAGTTTAATCTTATCCTGAAGCCTCTAAAGTTAACCAGCCTGATTTAAGCCAACCTGCTGGAATTCCATATGGTACCCATATTGTTGTGTAAACTGTGAATTGGTCTCCTGGTGTAAGTGTTGTACTTCTTACAAATGC
>CALIKW010000034.1 GCA_938017915.1 uncultured archaeon
CCACCTGCCTTTTTTAAAATTCCATTAATTCTAAAACTTCTTCCCTCTATTTCAATCTTTTTTCCAACTTCCAAATCTTTTGAAAAAATTTCATGAGCCAAAGAATAACCAACAACAGCAGAAAATTTTTCATCACTAGAAATAAATTTTCCATCTTCCAACCCAAGTCTTTCTGCCTCTACTTCTGCCCAGCTTTCAGGATTTTCTATTCCAACTACACTCAAGCTTATTTCCTCATTTCCGTATTTTACTTTTGCAGTATCTCTGAGAGAAGCATAGACATTTTCTACCCCATCTATTCTTGAAATAACTTCCAAATCTTTTTTCTCAAGCCTTGCTGCACCTATTACAGACAAAGCTCTTCCTGGCCTTATGTTGCCTGGAATAATGTTTATAGTATCGCTACTTAATCTTTCTAATTGTTTAGAAACACTTATCTCCATGCTAGAACCTAAAGAAATTATTCCAACTATAGAAGTAACTCCTATTATTATTCCAAGCAACGTTAAAAAAGTTCTCAACTTTCTTTGAGAAAGATTTTTAAAGGATATGATAACTAATTCCATCATTTTCTTTTCCTTTTCATCCAGAAGTAAAAGGAAATTACAATTACAAAAACTATTAAAATTGCAAATGGAAAGATTGTGCTAGGCTTTTTAATTTCCTCAAAAGAGTAAACTTTAACGTAAACTATTTTCTCTTCCTCAAAAGATTTTCCAAAAGCATCCTCATAGCTTATCTTAATTTTAAGCGGATATACATCTGGCAAAACATTTCCAACTTTTAAACCAATTTTTTCTGTATCATAATCATCCTTATCCAAACTCCCAACATAAATTTGAGCTGGAAATATTTCTATGAAAGGATAAGACTGAATTATTTCCAAAGTTAAATACTTTGCTTCTTGATTTCCTGCATTAACTATTCTAATTTCAACATTTCCTTTTGAGTTTGGAGTTAATAAATCCTGGCTTTTTAAATAAACCAAAAACTTGTAGCTTCCAGAAATTTTAAAATCTATGGATTTTGTTAAGGAGTAATTCATAACTTTAAGCTCATCCTTGTAGTTTAAGTAAACTGGAATTGAATATATTCCAGAAGTTGCAGATGGCTTAATTAAAAGTTTAAATGAAACTTGTTTAAATTCATTTGGCTTTATTTCTCCCAAAAACTTTTCATTTTCATCAATAACACCAAAAGACTCTGATTGAGAAATTCTTACGCTTAAATCCTTTGTGCTTCCTTGGCCAAAGTTGTATATAAAGAAGTTAAGCTCAACTTCTTTACCAGGCTCTGGTTCTGGACTTAAGCTTATATTTTCGATTTGAAGCAAAGGCTCTGCCCTTATAGCAATTGGAATTGTTGTGCTTGTTTCCCTTTCCAAAGATTCTACTAAGTATTTTGCTTTAATTATTATGTAAGAATTCTGAGAATTAGAAGAGCTAGAAGCTTTAACATTTAAAGAAATTTGTTGGGAAGATCCTGGACTAAGTCCAGAAATTTCAAAGTAGTTAGAAGTTATGGTTAAAGAAGGTCCAGGATATGCATAAACTCTTATTCTTCCTATATCCTTAGTTCCAGGATTTATTAAAGATATAAAAACAATTGTTTCTCCTCCTGGCCTTATGAAAGAATCTAAAACTTGAAAAGAAAGTGTTAAGTATGGTTGAGCAAAGCAAATTGGTAAAGCTAATAAAAAAATTAGCAAAAGAAATTTTTTCATTTCATCTCCTCTTTAATTATTTCTCCATCTTTTAAATAAATTTTCCTTCTAAAATTTTTCACCATACTTAAATTGTGAGTTACGACTATTAGAGTAACATTTCTTTTTTCATTCAACTTTAAAAGATATTCTACTATTTCCCTTCCTGATTTTGAATCTAGATTTCCTGTTGGCTCATCTGCCAAAATTATCTCAGGGTTGTTTGCTAAGGCTCTTGCTATAGCTACTCTCTGAATTTCTCCTCCTGAAAGCTCGCTTCTTTTATGATAAATTCTCTTTTCAAGACCAACAAGCTTTAGCAACTCCATTGCCCTTTTAATTCTTTCCTTTTCCGGGACTTTTGCGAATATCATCGGCAAAACAACATTTTCCAAGGCATTAAAAGTTGGGATTAAATGGAAAAACTGGAAAACAAAACCGATCTTTTCCCTTCTTATTCTAGCCAATTCATTTTCATTCAGCTTAGATACATCCTTTCCGTCTATGAAAATTTTTCCTGAAGAAGGCTTGTCCAAACAACCTATTAAGTGAAGCAAAGTTGATTTTCCGCAACCAGAAGGTCCTATTATAGCTATCGCTTCTCCCTTTTCAACTTTAAAGGAAATGTTTTTTAAAGCTCTAATTTCTGTTTCTCCAAACCTATAAATTTTGCTCACATTTTGCAGTTCTATTAAGCTCATTATAAATAAAATTAAAAAGAGGAATTTAAATCTCTGCTTCTCCCTTCTTCTTCTCTTTCTTAATTTCCTCAGGCTTTTTCTTCTCCCTTCTTGCCTTTAGTATGCTAAGAATGTTGTAAACGATTATTATTATTAATATTA
>CALIKW010000035.1 GCA_938017915.1 uncultured archaeon
AAAAAGAAATCAACATAATTTTGAAGAACAAAAAAATATTGCCGTAGAAGTTAAGGAGAGTATAAATGAAAGTGATTTAAAAAAATTTTCGAATTTAGTAAGTTATATTAAAGCAAAAAAAGGATTAATGGTATCCTTAAATCAGAATATTAGAAAAGGTAATATCAAGGTAGTTCCAGCTTATTTAGTTGAGGAGATTTTAACTAAAGAATTAGCTTCGTATCTTTAAAAAACAGCAAATTTAATTCAGTGCAACTTGAAAAATTAAAAAATTAAAGTTAGGGAAAAGCGAATAAGGATGAAAAAGTTTTAAAAATTAATCTTTCTTTCTATAATTATTTTTTTATCTAAATCATCAGAAATTTTTATCTCTATTGCCCCAGACTTTATTTCTTCTTCAAGAGCATTTTCAATTTCATAAACAAGACTTTTTATATTTTTAAAATCCTCTTGCGTCTTAAAAATTTTTTTAGAAGTATAATAAACAAAAATGGAAGATTCGTTAACTGGCAAGTTTAAAATACCGTATTTTTTAGCTATTTTAGAAATAGTTTCATAAATCTCATCCCACTTTTTTCCTGAAATTTTCATAGAGATAGTATGAACTAAAAAACTTAAATTTTTTATTGTATAAATTGCTTCTCAAATTCTTTCACGTATTGAGCAGATTTTTTCACATCAGAAAAAAGTTTTTCCACGTAAACTACATGACTTTTTTCTATCTTTTCAGATTTCTTTTCTTTTGCAACTTCAAAAGCAGGAGCTAATAACTGAATAGCAAACCTTAAGCTTGCTTTTACTCCAACTTGTGTTAAATAATCTAAAGCTTCTTCGCTTATTTTAATCTTCTCTGAGTTTGCCCTTATTTCTAAAATCTTTCTTATCTCATCTTCTGCGTAAGGTTTTGTGTTGATTATTAACAACCTATCGAGCAAATCTAAAGGCATTCCATGAGCAGCTTTTATATCAGTTCCTCTTATAGTTGAAAATCCTCTGTTTGTTGCAAATATTATGATCGGTGCAAGCTCTTGTTCTAAAGCACGATTAAGAAAAGCGAAAGTTTCTATATCAAGCATGCTGCATTCATCTATAAAAACAACTCCTGGCAATAATTCACACCTTCCTTCTTGAACTAAGCTTTTAATGTATTCATCAACCTCTTTTCTTACTTCAGGTTCAATTTCTTTTGATTCCCTTACTCCAAAGAACAAACTGAAAATATCACTTCCTGACCTTGAGCTTGCAACATCTAAAGCATGCAAAGTAACAGGATAAACAAATTCCTTTTCTTTCAAAACTTTACCCCTTGGCACTGGTACTGGCTTGATTGTTGTTAAATCGATTTTTTTCTCTTTTGCTGCTTCTTCGCTAGGACCGATTTTAACAATTCTCCCACCATCTATATCAATCTGAATGACATCCCCAGTTTCTATTCCTTGTTGAATTAGTTGAACGGCAAAACTTTGATCCATAGTAAGCTTTTTGCTTTCATCCTTAGTAGCGATTTTTATTGTTGCTCCAACTGGAATTTGCTGGTATGGATTATAAGGATGCTGAGCTTTTTCTATACTTATTTCTTTTACTTCGCCCTCATAAATTTTTCTTACCTCGTGGATTCTCGCTCCTATTGCTTTTCTTAAAACTTGAGTTAAAAATTCGGTTTTCTTCATCTCTGTAGAAAAAATTTCGCTTGCAGTCAAAGGAACAAAAGGTACATCCTTTCCAAGCTCCTTTGCTATTGCCATAGCAAGAGCTGACTTTCCACTACCTGGAGGACCAGCAAATAAAATTGCTCTACCAGCAAACTTTCCTTCTCTTATCAACCTAACAACTATTCCACATGCTTCCCTTGCCTCAGTCTGACCAACCATCCCATCTGCTACAAATTTTGCTTTTAAACCATCTAAACCCAAGCCTTGAATGTGAGAGTGTGCAGCAATTCTTTCCCATTCACGAAGAGACTCGGGAATTTCGGCTATTTCAGCCAAAATTCCTCACCTCTCGATTTCTATTCTTAGAACATTATCTTTAAATTCTTTTTTAATTATTTCAGAACCACTTGGAATTGGAATTAACTTGAAGTAAGCCTTGTCACCAGAAATGGCTTTTATTTCAATACTTTGCTCAAGTTTTCTTACTTCTATATCTTTTTCTTTCACGTTCGGTAATTTGATTGAAATTAATTGCTTATTTCCCAAATTTTTTATCTCAGCCTCAGGCTCTTCTGTAATTTTTGGAACTTTAACAGTTTCCTCTACTTCTCTAATAGGCTCTTTTATCCCGAATCTCTTTTTTATCTCAGGCTCAAGATGTTTATATTCACCAAAAGTTTTAACTTCAATCTTAGGAGTTTTTCCTGTAGCTGAATGGATTGTTATGCTTATTCCTCCTCCTAACGGCTTAAATTTTATTCTTGGTATTGCTAGAAATTTTGAGAATTCCTTATCCATTCTTTCTATATCCTTTTCAACATCTTCGATGAATTCTTCGAATAATCCAAACCTTTCTTTCAATTCTTCACCGCAATAAGGACAATAATTCCATTTTTCTTCAACTTCCCTCTTGCAATAATGACATTTTATTTTCCTTTTAAACATCTTCTCCACTCTTTTTAATGAATTCTTTAAGCATACTTATATTATTTTCTAAACTTGTTTTTCTTCTTTCATCTACAGGGATTCTAAGCTTTTTTGCATAAGTTTTATTAATTCCTGCAGCTTTAAGTTCGAGTAAACTAAAGCCCTTCCCTTTCCTCTTTTTTCCTCTGTGTATTATTACTGGTCTTAACATAATTTTAACTTTGAAAATTAAATTTTGCTTTACTCTATTTTAATTTCTTTTCCTTTCTTCTCCTTCTTAGGCATCCTTATTATCAAAACTCCCTTGTCCATTTCTGCTTTAGTTTTTTCGTAATCAATTGGCGTTGGTAAAGTTAAAAATCTCTTTAAAGCACCGAACCTTCTTTCTGCTCTGAAGAATTTTTCTCCTTCCTCGATTCTTTTTTCTCTGTGCTGAGCTTCTATTTCCAAGGTATTTTCTGTAGCCCTTATGCTTATTTCATCCTTTTCAAATCCTGGTAAATCAGCTCTAACTATTATTTCATCCTTTGTTTCGCTTATATCAACTGGAAAGCTCTCAAATCTTTCTAAAGGTTCTAGTATTTCCTCGCTTATAGGTTCCCACATTCTTCTCATAAGCCTATGAATCCTTCTGTGCAATCTTTCAATTTCCTCAAAAGGGTCCCATATCATTTTCTTCACCTTTTAGGGTTTAAATAATCTAAAAAAATTTACTTAAACTAATTTATAAATTTTTCCCTTCTGCATAATAGAAAATTATTTTTCAATTAAAATGAAAAATTCCAAAAACAGAAAATAGCGAGATTCAAATCTTCAAATGTCAAAATTTAAAGGAAGAACTAAACTTTTAATTCCTCTTGAACTTTTTAAAAATTCCTTCAAATCCAATTCAACAACATCAAATCCATTTTTTTCCAGTTTTTTATTCAAGCTGCACTTAAAATTAATCAATTTATTCGAATCTACCTGCAAAAATCCTATTCCTTCACTTTCTTTTTTACTTGCAATAATTATATCAAATTCATTTTCTTTTAAAAAACTGTAAAGCTGAGAATCCACTACCTCTTCACTTATTACACCAGTTTTATTCATTAAATTAAAATTTTCGCTAATCTTTTCTTGTTTTATTGCATAAGTTTGCAATTTAAAAATTTCTTTAAATTTGTTTGCGCCCTCTAAGTTTCCTCTTTCATTTATCCCGATTAGAGCAGTTTTTTTATCTATGAGAAAAATATTGCTTCCTTCTAAAATACAAGGATATATAAGCTGACCAACTATTTTTATACCTAGCTGAAAAATTCTTTCTTTAACCAAAAGTTCTTCTCCTTGCCTTACGCTAGTTAGCCTTAAAATTAAGGCCTTTCCACCTAAAATAAAGGCAGAATCTCTAATGAAAACTAAATTTGGCTTGGATTGAATGGTTTTTAGAGTAAAGTTTATTTTTATTCCTTCATCGCGCAAAGCTTCGATTAACATATCATGCTCTTTTTGCAATTTTTCCAAGCTTGGCATTTCTTTCCAAGAAAATTTTTCAAAATCTTTCGCCATCGAATGTATTTCTATATTTGGTCTGTGAACTAAAACTTCTTTGAGTTTCATAATTAGATTTTAGCTTAGAACATCTAAAATTTTTGCCTTTATTTCAGCCTTCCCACCCTTTGGTAAAGCTAAAACTTCATTACATTTCAAACATTTAACAACAGAAGAAGCCTTGTTAAAAATTATTTGCTTGTTCTTGCACTTCTTGCACTGCACTCTTAAAAACTTGCTTTCAGGAACTTCTAATATTTTCATACAATCACTTTATTTCAATTTTTTTCGTCCTGAATCCCTTCTTACTGTGCATTTTTCCGCATTCTTTACATTTAAGCCTCAAATCAACCTTTTTAGTTGGTTTTTCCCTTCCCTTTGGATTTTCCTTTGGAAAGCTTCCATAACCTTTCATCTTTCTCAAAAATCTCCTTTGTCCTTGAGCCAATGTTCTTCTCTGCCTCTTCTTAGCTTTTTCAACAGTATGCAAAGTGTGCTTCTTACAGTAAGGGCAAAACGTTCTTATTTCTTTTGGTATTTTCATGTTTCTCAATTACTATTCCAAAAATTTAAATTTTTAAATTTAATTTTACAAAAGAATTAAATTTCCTCAACTAACCCTCTTTTTACCAGAATCTCAAAATTTTCAATAGGAATTTCTCCTTCCTCACCTTTTTTAAATGGACCATAAGTTTCCCCATCCATTCCTACAAACTCTGGAACATCTTCCTTGAACCTAACCATTTTTTTCTTCTCCTTTTTTAAACCAAAAAATTTTTCCCTCCTTTCTTTAAGAATCTTAACTACTTCTTCAAAAAATTTTTCTTCTTCCTGAGTCAGATTCTGAGGCGGAATTTTTGTTCTTACGGTTATTATGGCTTGATTTAAAATTTTTCTTTCTCTTAAATCAAATATGTTTTCAACCAACCTTTCCACATTTTTTACTTCCAAGCTGGCTTTTCTATCTTCCATTTTTTTCTTTTGCTCTAAGTAGGCTGAAACTTTCTCAAAAAAATTTTCAGGGAGTTTTGTAAGTTGTGGTGAATCTCTTTCTTCCCTTTGAATTTTTCTTATTAGTTCAAAAGTTATAGTTTCCATATTACTTACCTTTTCTTTTTAATTTAAGTTTTTTAAACGGATAATTTATCGGATTTTTAATTTTTCTATTTTCGCAAAATTCGTCAGGCTCACAAACTCCTATGGAAAAATAAAAATTCTCATTTTCGCAATTTGGCGGTAATAAATTTCTCTCCTGTCTCATATGCCATCTTATTTGAGTCCTTAAATAATTTGTCCTCAGCTTTGGAAAATTTTTTTCATTCCATTCTTCTAATTTTTTAGAAATCTCCTCAAACTCCCATCCCATGTTTCTTAAAAAATTTATTAATATGAATGTACTCCTCTTTCTCCCATCGTTTAATCCATTAAAAATTTTTCTTACACAAGGTGGGAAGAATTCCTCAGGAATTTTTTTAATTTTTTTTCTTGTCGGCAATTCCTCAACGATTAACTTAGTCTCTACTTTATGTCTTGCAGCCCAATCCAAAGCTTCTATTATTAATGCTTCTGCGTCATGCATTTTAGTTTTAACTTCTAAGAATTTCTCACTAACTTTTACGTTTTCTGGTAAAGCCTCCTCTTTTTCAAATTTTTCTACTTTTTCTGGTTTTATTGGTAAACTAACGAGCAAGGTTTTTTCATGCAAAGAGTAAGGAAGTCTAAACAAATGCCTTAAACCAAAAACATCCATACTTATAATTTTAAACGGCTCTAACCCTTCCTCACTTACAATTTCTTCCAAACTTTTTCCTATTCTCTTAGAAATGCTTATAGGATTATCTAAAGCAAGTAATTCTTCTCTTATTTTATCTTTGCAGTACCATTTAATATATTCCACAACCTTTTGCAGAATTTCGGGATATAATTTACTTGAATCTTGAAAGTTTATTTTTTCAGGCAAAGCTTCGAATGGTATTGCTATATGAAAGCCTTTTCCACCACTATACTTTACAGAATAACTTTTAACTCCGTGGTCCTTTAAAACTTCTATTATTTCCTTAGTAACAATTTTTGCAATTTCAAAATCGTTAACGTCCGGATCAATCAAAATATCCCATCCTATTCTTATCTCATCCATTTGTTCTTTAGTCATACCTGGTTTAAGCTCCATCGGATTTTTCCACCTTTCTAAGGAGCCGTGAAAAGAAATTGCTCCTTCAGCCACATTCTGCATTATATCTGCAGGAAATTGTAGTATATCTGGTCTTTTTCCGAATGAATTTTGAAAAACAGGAATAACTTCTCTACTTTTTGATATTTCAATTAAAGCTTTTTGAACACTTTCTCTAGAATACCAATTCCAAATTTTTTCCCTCATTCAAATCGCTATTAAGAATTAGAATATTTAAAATTTAAATTCAAGATTTATTCTTTTCAAAATCTTATATTAATTATGAGCACTTTAATAACAAGATTGACTCTCCAAGGTTTTAAAAGTTTTAACAAAAAGATTTCTATACCATTTTCTCCAAACTTTAACATAATTTGTGGTCCAAACGGAAGTGGAAAAAGTAATTTAACAGATGCAATTTGTTTTGTTCTTGGAAGAACTTCTGCTAAGAGCTTGAGAGCAGAAAGACTCCATCAATTAATTTTCCATGGGTCGGATAAAAAATCTCCAGCTCAATATGCCTCTGTAACTCTTTATTTGGATAACTCGAAAAAGATTTTTCCTTTTGATGATGAAGAAGTCTCTATAACAAGAAAAGTTAACAGAAAAGGGGTTTCTGTTTATAAAATACAGGGAAGAACAAAAACAAGAGAAAATGTTTTAGAACTGCTTTCAGCAGCAAGGATATATCCTGATGGACACAACATTGTTTTACAAGGTGAAGTAACGAATATAATCGAAATGAACCCGATAGAAAGAAGAAGTATAATAGATGAAATTTCTGGGATAGCTGAATATAATGAGAAAAAGGAGAGAGCTCAAAGAGATTTGGAAGCAG
>CALIKW010000036.1 GCA_938017915.1 uncultured archaeon
ATTTGGATATTCTGTTTTCAATTGACCTTCTTTAAAAGGCTCTCCAGTTTTTATATCATGAGGAAAAATAATATACACGGAGTGTTTTGAATACCAGCGTTTGACATCTTTTCCACGTATTAGTGGATAAACTAAGTCTATATCGACACATTGTTTTACTTTTTTAACGTTTCTTTTGCCTCCTTTTGCTAAATTCTCGACTAGTAATTTACTCTTTAGATTCGACAGAATATTAATTAAGTAAACACCATTAAGAGCATTAAGTGAACCTTCGTACCCTTTATAATCAGATTCTTTTATCACTTTTTTGATGACGCCCAAAGATTTTTCTGTTACCAGTATCCAAGGCGATTTTGGTTTATTAGTTTCTATTGGAACCAAATCCATGTTAAATTGTTTAGTTATTTTATTAACCTCCAATAAATCTGCTTCTTGAGAAATACCACCACTTTTCTGATAAGACCACATTTTACATTTAATTGGGAAATTAGTTTTCCCATGTTTGATCACTAAAAGACCGGTTCTATTAGTGGCACCCTCGAATGGATATAATTCAGATAATTCATGAACTGTTATTACCTCACATTTATTAGTTAAAAAATTCCTAAACCCAGCAGCACCTTGTGTTTTTATCACATTATAAGGGATAAGAAAACCTAAAATACCATTTTCATTTGTGTATTGGTCAAAGCATCTCGCTACAAAGAGAGTTGCTATATCTCTTTTAATTCCACGCAACCCTCTACCTTCAGTCATATCAATCAATCCATACTTATTCCAAAGCTCTTTAGTAGAATTTCTATAAAACTCAGGCAAATTTTCCCAGTTTATCCAAGGCGGATTGCCAACAACATAATCAAACTTACCAATAAGCATCGGTGAGAATGAATTTTTCAATAAACTTGTCCAAATTTTATTTTTTCCCAGCTTTTCTAACTTTAGAATTTTATCATAAAGTCTGATGAAAGATTTTATAGATTGTCTACTTAATGGAATCTTTTTACTTAACATTTTTTCAAATTCTTCTTTTGTCCATCCTATTTTGATACCCTCTGATATAATTGAAAGAACAGGATAAAGATAGTTCTTGTCTATAACTTCTTTTGTTATCCAAAACCTTCCTTCATTTGTATGCAATTCAAATTCATGTTCACCATACATTGTCATTTTTCTTATAACTGAAATAGAATCTGCAAGATAAATCGGAATTTCAATTCCTTCTCTTGGTCTATATCTTAACAAATCTGAAAGTGCTATTAAGTAGTTTGCTTTTGATGCTAGCACTGCTAAAGGATTAAGATCAATCCCTTTAACATTATTTATTATTTTTTGTATCAATTCCCTTTTATCTAGAAAATGTTCCTCAGCGTATTCTTTAATTCTTTTAATAGCCAATACCAAAAATGTACCGGAACCACAAGCAGGATCTAATATTCTCTTATCAGGATTTCCATCATAACCGACTTCATTTAGCAACAACTCAGCAAGCCAATCAGGAGTAAAGTATTCTCCCAACCTATGTCTTATATCTCTCGGAACTAAATTCTGATAAAGTCTTTTGAAAAGGTCCTTTACTCTTTCAGGGTTTAACTCAACTGTAGCTGGCTCATAATCCAAAAGTTTTTTAGTTAGTTCAAATATAGATTCAGCTATCTTTTCATTCCATTCATCTAAATACCATGCAAAGTAGTCAGCTTCTAGAAAATTTCTTATTCCAACAGTTGCAAAAATCCCACCCTCTTCCAAATCTTTTAATTCTTCTAACATTTCCTTAGGACTTCTGTAGTAAGCTTCCTCTACTCTCTTGAGATATGAACCAAGAAGACTATCGGCAAAAAGAGTAACAATTTCAGATGTCAGTAATTTCATCAAAATTGTATAATAAGTGTGAATTGCATAGAGCAATTTTTCTACATCAACTTTTTTACGATCAGTTAATCCATAATATTCAACTAATCCAGCTAATTTATCTGTGGAGTAAGAACATACCTGTGAGAAAACCCTTCTCCAATCATTAAATAACATGTCTGTTCTTGCTGTATTTTCATCCACAATAGAATCGTAAAGTGCCAAAATAACCTTTTTACTTATTTCACTTTTAGGTCCAAAATCCAAAAGTAAGAATTCAGCATCAATAGGCTTTCTTCTCAAACCCCGAATAGATTCCAATAATCTGAGAACAGTTTGTGCATTAACTTTCAAAGGATCTTCTTGTTCTTCCCACTCATTTTTCCTGAATCTAACAAACCCAATTTTATAACCATCAAGAATTACAGCAAAGTATCTTCCATAGTATTTTTCATCAACAGCTTCTTTTTTAATATATTCTTTAACTTTTTCTTTTGCTTTGTTAAATTCAGTTTTATTGTCTAACTTCCCTGGAGCTTTGTATTCTATTATAACATGACCATATAGAGCATCTTTTCTAACACCTGAAATCTCGTGTCTATGCTCGTAAGAAGCCCACTGGATACCCCATTTTTCTAGTATAGGTCTTAAGGTAGTTTCAACCCTTATTTTTAGTTCTTCTTCATTTCTAGACTCAGAAGCATGTTTCAGGATATCTTTAGCCAATTTGTTTGTGTCTAATTGTTCTAAACTAATCTCTCCTTGAGGTGTCTTTACCATTTCATTCACCTTTAGATATTTCTTTTATGGCTTCTTCAGGACTTATTAACTTGTACAACCTCTTCCTTGAATCTTTTGGGTGGAGTCTTATCTCTAACCAACCTCTTTGTTTAAGTTCAGATAAAATAATGCTTACCATCTTATCATCGTTGAGTGTTTTGGAAGCTTCATCATGATTAAATTCTTTATTTTTGAACTTAGTCCAGAGTTTTGAATATGCTTTCATTATCCACCTAGGTAAAGGTTCTACCATCTTACATCACCTATGTTTATAACATAATTAATAGTTTAAAAGTTTGTAAATTTAACGAATAACCTATATACTTAACTACACAAACATTTAAATAATCGATACCAAAATAGTAAAAACAGAAAAAGAAATTATTGAGCTTAGTAACCAAGGATACGATTGTCAACCCATAGGGAATAACAAGTGGTTGATGAAAATTAAGTAAATGAGGGCAATATTAAATTCAATTTACATTAAATAGATTTAAATTAAAATTTTAAAAGCAAAAATTAGCTTTCTCCAGTTTCCTTTTCTTCAATCTTGCTTATCCTATTTTCGATTATCCTCAAAATTTTCTCCGGCTCTTTTATTCCCTTTATCCTAATATTCCCCATTACTCCTTTTACAAAAATATCTCCGAAATTAAAAATCCTTCCTGCTAACGATTTTATTAAAGTTACGTCCGCAACACTTTGATAGGGTATGGATACTTCTTTTTTAGAAATAATTCCTTCTACTTTTTTTATCTCATTCTCGGTTATAAAATACTCTCTAATTAATTTTTCAGATTCCGGCTCAAGAAGAAGGATTAAAGCTATGGAAAAAAAGATTAGAAAAATTGTTTGGGAATATAAGTCTGAGAAATTTAGGTAAGGTAAAAGTAAAATTAAGAAGAAGGCAAGGAGTACAATTAAAAGATAATTCCAGAGATAAGAAATTCTTGAAGTTTTGCACTTCAATCCTTTTACTTCTTCCATAATTAACTATTATTTTAAAGGTTATTCAATTTTTTTACAACGTACAAATCCACAAAGTATTTTATTCTTGGCTTTTTATGAAATTTGAAAGTATGTGGAAGGATAAATTCATACTTCAAAATTTTTTCAACTCTTGCATTAAAACTTTCTATAAAATTTTTTAGAAAAGTTCTTGTTTTCTTCCTACCATTTCTGTGTAAAGTATAAATTCTCTTCCCACATCTCAAAGCTGCTTCTATGAAAATCCTGTCAGCATGCCTTGTTTTAACGCCAAAAGGCGGGTTTTGAAGTATTGTGTTTGCTTTAGAAAACCAATTCCTTATATCACATATTACAAAAAAAACTGGCAACTTTTTTGAAGAATAAATTTCATGTCTTTTTAAATTTTCCTTTGCAACTTTTATCACATTCTTATCTATATCTACCCCAACCACAAGCTTCGCTCCCAACAAAGCAGCTCCTATAGCAAGCCTCCCTGACCCGCAGCCAAAATCAAAAACAACTTTATCTTTAATATCTCCATGCAAATAAGCTAAATTTAGAATTTCAGCAGCTAGATTGCCTGTTATAGTATACTGCTCTAAGCTAGGCTTAGGATACTTTGGCTCTGCTAACTTTTGCAAGAGAATTTGAAGCTCAGATTTTTTAATCATATTTTCTCAGCAATATACAAGTTATGCTTATTTCTTAAAATTTTTACCTTAATTTCATCTCCTACTTCAGCTTCACAATTTACAACAGTCAAACTCCTGTTTTTTGCTGTAGCAATCATTTCCTTTTCCATCCATCCAGGAGCTAAAACCTTTACTCTTGTTTTCTCTCCTTTTTCAAAAACTATTGGGTAAATTCTTGTCTTTTTTATACCAAAATCTTCTGGCTTAATCCTTAGTTTTACTTTAAACCTTTTTTCCCATTCCTCTATTTTTCTGAAAAATTTCCACCAGCTTAGTGCTTTTACGTTTCTAACTTTTCTCCCAAACTTATGGATTTCATACTTTTGAATTCCAAGAAATGGCCATTTTTTATTCCTGTTTATACTTTTAACAAACTCTATTATTTTAGGAATCTCTTCGTCGTTTAAGCCAGGAATCCATACAGGTGTTACTAAGAGCTCTATTTTGCTTTCACTTATGTACTTTGCAATTTCCAAAACTTTTTTAACATCATAGCTTTCATCTCCAGCCAACCTTTTTGCCAAATTCTCATTTAAAGAATGAATTGAAAGATTAATTCTTTGAAGTCCAACTTCCTCAAGCTGATCAACGAGATTTTGGGTAAGTAGTGTGCCATTAGTTTCCAATGCAATACTCTCAACTTCCATTGCAGAAATTTCCTGAACAAGTTCAACTATTTTTTTATACGTTAATGGCTCGCCAACAGAATCTATAAACGCATGAATTCTTCCCTTGAATTTTATTAATTCTTTAATCCAATCTACTAAATAATTTAATTCTACTGTATACTCTGTTTTGTGAAATTTTGAAAATGGTCCTGAATCTGTTGAGCAGAATGGGCAATTTAAATTACAAATTGAAGTTGGTCTTATCTGTAAAAGGTTTGTACCCCTATCTATTATACCTATTTGAATTAAGCCTACTAACGGAATTTCTGCATCTTTTGGTATTTTTACTAGCTTTTTCATAAAAAATTTAAGGTTAGCTTTGAATAAGTTTTTTGTGAAAAAGGCCTTGATAATAGTTGATATGCAAAAGGATTTTTGTAAGGGTGGAAGCCTAGAAGTTCCTGGAGCAGATGAAATAATTCCTTATTTAAATGAATGTATAAGGATTTTTTCAAAAAAAGGTTTT
>CALIKW010000037.1 GCA_938017915.1 uncultured archaeon
CTTCAATTAATTTACTTGCATCCAAAAGGAAAGGATATAAGAGAATTTGAATTTAAGGAAAAAGTTTGTTTTGTGCTTGGCGATCATATAGGAATTCCAAGAAAAACTGAAAAGCTTTTGGATAGAATTGGGGCTGAAAGAGTTTCGCTCGGTACAAAAGTTTATTTAGCTTCTCATTGTATAACAATTGTTAACTATGAGTTGGATAGGCGTTTAAAATGATAGAAAGTGCTGAAAAAATTTTGGAAAATAGGTATTTGTGCAACAATTGTTTGGGAAGAGTTTTGGCAGGCCAATTGTTATCTGGAATTTCGAATGAAGAAAGAGGAAGAATAATAAGGTATTTTTTAGCATTTTTGTTCGATTCTGGCAAGGATGTTAAAGTAGATTTATCAAATTTTTACGGAATTAAATTCAAAAAGAGAAAGGTTGTGATAGAAAAACCAAAAGAATGCTTTGTTTGCAAGAATTTTTTTAAAGAAAAAATTGAGGATTATGTTAAAAAAATTGTGGAAAAATTAAAAGGAATAGAATTTAAAAATTTTTTGGTTGGTACAAAAGTTAAACAAGAAATTTTAAGTTCAGAGGAAAAAATATGGGAGGAAATTGGAATAGAAAATGCAGAGTCTATTAAAACTGAAATTAACAGAGAAATAGGGAAAAAACTAGAAAAAATTTTGAAAAAAAATTTTGAGAGGAAAGAACCTGAAATAAGCATTTTAGTTGATATGGTAAATGAGAAAATAAAGCTTCAAATTCAAAGTCTTTTCATTTACGGAGAATACAAAAAGCTTAAAAGAGGCTTCCCTCAAGCAAAGTGGATTTGTTCTAAGTGCAAGGGAAAGGGTTGTATTTATTGCAAGGGTGAAGGAAAACTTTACAGAACTTCGATTCAGGAAATAATCGAAAAGCCTTTGCTTAAAAAAGCCAAAGCTAAAAAAAGTGCTATTCATGTAAGTGGAAGAGAGGATATTGATGCAAGATGCTTAGATTGGAGACCATTTATAATAGAAATAAAAAATCCTTTAAAAAGAAAAATTGATCTTAAAAAAATTCAATTTGAGATAAACAAATCGAAAAAGGTTAAAGTAAGAAATCTTAAGTTTGTGAAGAAGAATTTGGTGAAGATTATTAAATCTGAAAGAATGGATAAAACCTATTCTGTTTTAGTAACTTTTAAAAAGCCAGTAAAAAAGGAAAAGCTGAAAGACCTAAAGATTTTGGAAAAAGAACCAATATTACAGCAAACTCCACTTAGAGTTTTGCATAGAAGGGCTAAAAAAACAAGAAAAAGGATTGTTAAAAAAATAGCGTGGAAAGTTTTGGGAAAGAATAAAATAGAATTTAAAATAACTGCTCAAAGTGGTTTGTATATAAAAGAACTTGTGACTGGTGATGAGGGAAGAACAAAGCCGAATATTTGTGAAATTCTTAACAATAAAGCAAAAAAAATAGTTTTGGATGTAGTTAAAATTCACAAGAAATAATTTTTTAATTTTAAATTCCAGTAGATAAGTATGGTAAAGAAGTCAAGAGGCTTTAGGTCAAGAACAAGGAAAAAGCTTAAACAAAAAGCTAGGCCTACAATAACAAAATTTTTAGAAGAATTTAAAATAGGCGAGAAAGTTATAATTTTGCAAGAACCTTCAAGCCAGAAAGGTATGCCCCATCCAAGATTTAAAGGAAAAATAGGAAAAATTATAGAGAAAAGGGGAAAAAGTTATATTGTAGAAATAATAGATGGGAATAAGGTGAAAAAGGTAATTTCAAGACCTGAGCACTTGAGGTTAGTAAAATGAACGTGATAAAGGAGGAAGTTATACCTGATGCAAAAGTTAAGGAGATTTTAGAGAAAATTTCAAAGGAAAGGGAGCTTAAATATGAGCAGAAGAATTCCTTAGATTTAATTAGAAAATTTATTACAATAGATTCAAGAACTGCGGAAAAAATTTTTCAAGAATTAGGAAGTATAGAGAAGCTTAGGGATAGACAAAAAGTTGCTATAATAAATTTCTTGCCAAAAGATGCTGAAGAATTAAGGGTTGTTCTTCACAAAGAATATGGAAGCTTTTCAAAGGAAGAAATAGAGAAGATTTTGGAAATAGTTAAGTCAAACGTCTAATTCTGGTGGTTAAATGGTAAAGGACGAATATGTGATAGTTTTAGATTTTCTTCCGTATGGAAAGTCTAGCGATAGAAAGTCTGAACCTATAGCTCAAGTAATAGGCGAAAAATACTTTAATCTTCTTGAGGTTGTAATAAAAGATAACTTAACGGTTAAGCCTGGCGATAGGCTTTATGTAGGAGAAGATAAAAGAGATCAGGTAAAGTATATAAGGGGAAGGATAAGCTATGATGAATTAACTGGTTTTGCTAAGGCTGAATTAGAAAAAGTTTTGGAAAATATAATTGTAAAGGAGGAGAAGAGGTTTGTTAACTTGTTTAATATAGCAGGACCTATAACTACTAGGTTGCACAGCTTAGAATTACTTCCTGGAATAGGAAAGCGCCATTTATGGCAGATAATTCAAGAAAGGAAGAAAAAACCTTTTGAAAATTTTAAAGAATTGCAGGAAAGGATTAAAATGCTACCTGAGCCTAAGAAGATGATAATAAAAAGGGTTTTGGAAGAATTGAAAGGTCAAGATAAGCGCAGGCTAATAGTTGGGAGTAATTTAATTTAACATTGACCACTTGGAGATGGGCCTGAAGTGCTTAATGTCTGCTCGCATTCTTTTGGTTTTGTAATAAACCCAGAGCATATTGCTTGCTTGTATGCTTCTGGTGTTCTTGCACCTTGGTATAGCATGTCATTAATAAAAACTGTTGGAGAACCTCTCACTCCGTACTCTTCATTAAGCTTTATTTCATTTTCCAACAAACTTTTTGCCTCATCTTTCTGACAATTTTTAATTTTTTCTACATCTATTCCTAGATCTTTTGCTATCGGCTCCCAGCATGTATCTGCATTTCTTGAATTGCATTTGCTATTTACCTCTAAAACAAAATTCCACCACAAATCATGAGAATAATATTTCCA
>CALIKW010000038.1 GCA_938017915.1 uncultured archaeon
TAACGGAATAATAAGTCTTATCATTTCATTTTTCACAGTTGTTCTTTTTAATCTAGGATGGATAATTGCCCCACTTTCAATTCTTTTCATTTGTATTACAAAAATTAGTGGAGCAAAAGGAATAATAATAGGAATAATTGCTGCAATTATTTACCTGATTCTAATAAGTTGGATTGCTGATCTTCTATCACCAGCTTACTACTAAATTTTTAATTTTAAAATTCAACTTTTAAAAATCAAGCTTCCCTTTTAAGTCTCTGAACAAGATCGCTCAATGCTCTTACAGATTCTATTAAAGCCGGCAAAGTTTCTTTAAAAGCCTTTTCCAAACTTCCGAGCCTTACTTCAATTTCACTTATGCTTTCTTTTAAGCTATCTATTTTGCTTATTATACTTTCCTGCCCTTCTACTCTAAGCTTTGTTATTTCATTTATCTGAGCATGGATTGCTGCAATTTTATTCTCCAATTCTTGGAATTTCAAGTTGAACTCATTTACTTTCTCACTCACACTTGCCATTTTTTCTGAAACTAAGTAATCCAAATACTCTTCAGTTGCATACCCTTGATAATATTCTTCTGGCAAAGAAGTTTCTGGTAGTTCTGGCATTTCTTTCTTTTCTTCTGCAGTAAAAGGCGTTTCTTCCTTAACTTCAACACTTTCCTTTAAAGCTTCTGTTAAAGCCTTATCTATTTCCTCAGGTGAAAAACCCTCTTTCCTCAAAACATCAATCATCTCAATTTCAGAAAATCCCTTTGAGCTTAAATCCCTTACCCTTTCAACAGGAATGTATCCTTTACCCTTTATTTCCTCTGGCTTCTTTTTCTTAAAAAGAATCATTTTCCCCCCTAAATATTATTTTGAACTTTAAATTATTAAAAAGGTTATTCAATCTTAGCTTTTTTCGGAATTCTTTCCTCAACTATTCTTTCAACTTGGTCCAAAGTAACAAACTTTGAAGTTATTGGATTTATTAGTTCAATAAAATTTTCAAATTCCTTTAGTTCTGCTTTGTTTGCCTTCTTCTCCAATTCTTTATTAATTCTAATTGTCTCATCTTCAAGAAACTTGATTTTCTCCAAAATAGAATTCATCTTTATACAAATCTTATCAAACTCAAGTTTTAACTCATTCAACTTTGCTAAAACACTTTCCTCAACCTTAGAAATCCTATCTTCCAACCTTTCAAAACTTTGCTCCAAAACTCTTATTCTTCTCGTATTCTCATTCAACCTTTTAACAGTTTCAGAAATCATTTGCGAGAAATCTTGCTCTACCATTAATAAAGAATTTGTTTTCAGAGAATAAAAATTTAAATAGGTGCTTTCTTGGTTGAATACGAATTAAGAAATGGAACTTTAAGAATAAATTGCAAAAATTGGATTATAGAGCCGAGTATAGAGGATTCTGATGCATGCATGGGTGTAATAATAGATTTATTAAGGGAAGTGAAAAATGCAGAAAAAATTGTTTTAGTAGAGAAAAGGGAAATTGAATATGATTTTGAGCAGGTAAAGCTTTTGAAGGAAATAGCTGAGCTTTTAAACAAGCTCGAGAGAGAAAGGTTTTTAGAAAAAATTGAAATTGGACCTGAAGAGTGTAATAAATATTATCCTGAAAGAATAAAGGAACTATTTTTTATCGTTAAAGAAGTTTTGAAGAAGGATCCGATAGGAGCATGGATAAAGCTTGAAAGAATGATTAAAAGAACAAAGTTTTTAATTAAAAAACTTGAGCCAAATTGTAAAAAATACTTCATAACTTTCTTAACAAAAAATTTGGAATATTTGAAGAGAAACTTGGAAAATTGCTCTTTAATAAAAAATTCTTTACCCTTAATTAAATTAAGGCCAGAAAGAAAAATTTACAAGGAATTTTTCAAACCTATTATTAAGCCTGTTTTCATGTTTACTAGGTTTAGAATTTTTCCACCAAAAGAAGGGTATTGCGTTGAAAGATATAAAATTCCTGAGAACATACAGGTTGAAATATACAGAATTCCTGGGAAAGTAAGGTTTTTCTACTTAATTATTCCGCCAGAATTTACTTTGAGTGAAGCAAAGCATGATTTATTAGAAAGAGCAATAGGTTATTTGAGCGAAAGAAGGCCGAGTGAAGAATTTAGGGAAATAGAAAAGGCAAGGGAAGCGTATTTTTTGCTCGGAGAAGGTATTGTTAAAGATTTGGCTGCAAGGATGAAGATATTTCTTAAGGAAAGTGAAATTGATGAATTAGCTTCAATTTTAACAAGATATACAACAGGTTTTGGAATTTTGGAAGTTCTGCTTTCAGATGAAAAAATCCAAGATATTTACATAAATTCTCCTATAGGCTTAACACCAATTTTCATTCAGCACTCTGACTTTGAAGAATGCGAAACGAATTTAATTCCTACTTTAGAAGATGCAGAAGCATGGGCAACTCGCTTTAGAATGTATTCTGGAAGGCCATTAGATGAAGCAAATCCTGTTTTGGATGCAGAGCTTTTAATTCCAGGGGGAAGAGCAAGAATTTGTGCAATAACAAGGGGTTTAAGTCCAGAAGGCTTAGCATTTGCTATAAGAAGACATAGAGAAAAACCATGGACCTTTCCTTTATTTATGAACTTAAAAATGTTTGATCCTTTGTTTGCAGGATTAATGAGCTTTATAATAGACGGGGGAAGAAGTGTTTTGGTTGCGGGTGGAAGAGGTTCTGGAAAAACAAGCTTTTTATCAAGCATGATTTTGGAAATTATGAAAAAATTTAGGGTTGTTGTTCTTGAAGATACATTAGAAATTCCTGTTACCCAAATAAGAAGCTTAGGTTATAATATAGAAAGGTTAAAATCTCGTTCAGTAATAACAAGAGTAGAAACTGAATTGCCTGCAGAAGAAGCATTGAGAACTGCTTTGCGCTTAGGAGATTCTGTCTTAATAATAGGTGAAGTAAGAAGTACAGAAGCTTTGGCTTTGTACGAAGCCATGAGGATAGGAGCTTTAGCAAACTTAGTTGCAGGAACTATACACGGAGAATCTGCTTACGGAGTTTTTGATAGGGTTGTGCATGATTTGGGAGTACCTAAAACAAGCTTTAAAGCAACTGACTTAATAGTTCTCTGCTCGAATTTAAAGTCTGCTGACGGCTTGCACAGATTTAGAAGGATTATAGAGCTTGTGGAAGTTAAGAAGCACTGGAAAGAAGATCCTTTAGAGGAAGAAGGTTTTACAACTCTAATGCAATATTCTGCAAAAGAAGATAAATTAAAGCCTACTGATGTTTTAATAGAAGGAGAATCCTTTGTTTTGAATGAAATTGCGAAAAGAGTTAGAGAATGGCATGCAAACTGGGATGCTGTTTGGGATAATATTTTATTAAGAGCTAAAATAAAGGAAACTATGCTTGAATTTGCAAGAAAGCTTAAAAATTTGGATATATTAGAAGCTAAAACAGTTTCTGATTCAAATGAAATGTTCCACCTTTTTTCAGAGCAGGTAAAGCAAGAAGTTGGAAGCTTAGACTCTAAATTGATATACGAGAAATGGCTGGAATGGTTTAAAAAATATTTGAAAGCTTAATTTTTTAAAAAAAGGAAAAATTAATTATGGCAAAAAGAACTATGGTAGCTTTCCTTATTCTAATTTTTCTTGGATTTTTGATTGTTAGTGTAATCATTTTGAATTACGGAAAGCTTCCTCCTATAAAACCACCGTTCCCTGAAGGCGAAGCTGTTTGGTTTGTTAAGCATATTGCTTGTGCTGCAGCTATGTGTAATGGAAAACCAGTTAACAACAACATCTGCCAAAGTAATGAAGTAATTGCTGTAGGAAGAATAAACGAGAGCAAAACATGTAGAGAGCTTTGCGAAGAAAGAGGAGCTGGTAGTTCGAAACGCTGCGGACCAAAATATGCAATAAGCTTTACTTTTAGCGACAATACAATAGTGGATAGTGAACAGCTACAAAGATTTAGTCATTTTTATGGGGATATAATTCATATAGCTTGTTTCAAGTGTGCAGGAGGTGGAAAGTTATACCCAGCAGTACGGATTTCTTCTTTTGTTCCGGCCATAACAGATGTCATGCCTATAACCTACAAGTTCGTAAGCGTCGGAAAAGAAGTTATAAATTTTTTCGGAGCAGACAAATGTAGCATTGGAGCTCCTGAGTTTGCAGGAAGCGTTTGGATAGAAAAAAACACTTACAAAGATATTTGCAATTATGATGAAAAGAGGGGTGTAACATACTGTATCTTTGAAAAGGATAAAAAGTTCTGGATTTGGGGAGAATATGGTTTTAGTAAAAAGTGGAAAGAGGGTGGTTGGGCAGACTTCTTTTGGGGATTTGGTCAAACAATGAAAGATTTACTTGGAGGTTGGATTCCTGGATGGGAGAGGTGCGGATGGATGTTGGGCGACTCACACGATTGCCCAAAAGTTGTTGTTCTTCCATCTGATAAAGGTTCTCCTTCTGATTGTCCAAGCTAACTATTTTTTTTCTTTTCAAAAAACAAATTCTAATTAATGCAAATTGGAAAATTTTTTGTAGAAGAGAAGAGAAAACCAAGCTTATACGAAAAATTTTGTAATTTCTTTGGAAAGTTTGAATTTCCATTGAGCGAAAAAGCTAAAAGAGAATTGGCAGAAAGGTTAGAGTTTTGTGATATAAGAGTTACGCCAGGAAAGGTTTATTCTTCTTCTATAATTTTAATCATTTTATCATTTTTCTTTGCTCTCCCTTTCTTTATTTTAAATTTTTCTTCAATAGGAATTCTTTTGATATTCGGGTTTACCGGCCTTGGGATTTACTTAATTTTTTATCCTACCCTTGAGGCAAAAAGTATTAGAGTAAAGGCAAGCAATGAACTTATTCAAACTGTTCTATATTTAGTTGTTTCTCTAAGGTTAACTCCAAATTTAGAAAATGCCCTTTTATTTGCTGCTTCAAATACATCTGGTGTGATTGGAAGAAAACTTAAAAATATGGCATGGCAACTCAAAATAGGAAAATACAAAAGTGCAGATGAAGTTTTGGAAAAATTTTCGATAGGATGGAAAACTGAAAATTTGGAATTTTGTGAAGCAATAAATTTGATAAGAGGCTCCACTTTTCAAACACAAGAAAAAAGGGAAAGAATGCTGGACGAAGCGATAAATGTTATGCTGAGTAGAAACATGGAAAGGATGATGCACTATTCAAGACAATTGAGAAATCCTTTAATGATTTTAACTACACTTGGAATTACTTTGCCTGTTTTGGTGGTAATCCTTTTCCCTATAATGGTAATATTCTTGCCAGAGTTGATTAATCCGTGGATTCTATTTATTTTTTACGATTTACTCTTACCAGCAATAGTTTTTTATATAATGTACCAAACATTGAGAGCAAGGCCTATGACCTTTGGTGTAGTAGATATATCAGAACATCCAAAAGCAAGAAGAACTGATGCATATGTTTTAAAAATTTTTGGAAAAGTAATTTTAATTCCAATCTATTTTGTTTCGATTCTCGTAGGAGCTTTAATAGCATTATTCGGCCTTTACTTAATTTCTCTACCTACAGGAGCTGTTTCTATCTTTAAAATTTTTGGAGGACTTATAATCTTAGCAGGAATTTCTTGCTCTATCTTGACTTATTCATTCTTCCAGTTTTTTGGAAATATAGATATAAAGAATGAGATTAAGCAAATTGAAATAGAGTTTGATGAAGTTCTTTTCCAGCTTGGTTATATAATGACAGTAGGAATTCCTATAGAAGCAGGACTTGAGAAAATAAGGGAAAGAGTAAGAGCATTGAAGGTTTCTGGCCTAGTAGAAGAAACTCTTTCAAACATAAAAAAATTCGGGTTCACTTTGAAAAAGGCTTTATTCGATAAGAAGTATGGTGCTATTAATAAATATCCATCAAGACTAATTAAGACCATAATGGGCACTATTTCTGAGACTATTGAGAAGGGTGTGGCCGGAACGGCAAAAACTATTCTATCTATTTCCTCTTATCTCAAATCTCTTCACAACGTGGAGGAACATATGAAAGAGGTTTTGGATGAAAGCGTTTCTAACATGAAAATGATGATGAATTTGCTTGTTCCTATTTCTAGTGGAGCTGTGGTTGGAATGGCTACTTTGATGGTTATGGTACTTTATCAGATAGCTTCTTTATTGACCCAAGTAACTGGCTTAGCCGATAGACCAGAGTTCACGCCAGAAAATTTGATGTTTGCTACGGATATTAAAAATATACTACCAGCAGAAGCCTTTTTGGTTTGTGTTGGGATTTACATGCTTGAAGTTACTATAATGCTTGGCTATTTTGTTTCGACCTTGGAGCATGGTGAGGATAAGTTTGAAAGATATAAGCTAATTTCACAGTCCGTTTTAATAAGTTTAGGGATTTTCACGTTTTGCCTGCTCCTAATCTATTTTACCTTCGCAGGCTTAATTCAACAAGTGGGAAAACCATGAAAGGAACTATAGAGCATGCACAAACAGTAATAATAGTTTTGATAGCGTTAGTTATAGTTGTTCTTCTTATTTATCTAATACTTTTCCAAAATCTTGTTCCAAAAATAATAAATTCACTAAAGTTTATAATAAATGTGTTCCAAGGCTATCCCCCAACTTAATTTTTTCAAAAAAATAAATTATATATATGAAAAAGGGGATAAGTGGGCATTTAATGGCAGCAATTTTAGTTATAATAACTGGAATAATAGCAGTCATTCTTTTCTATATTTTTATCTTCAAGGCAGGAGGGCAAATAGAGCAAGGATGGTCAAAGCTTACTGCTCAGTTTAAGGAAGCTCTTTGTAATCTTATCCCTGAAGCAATAAGATGGCTTACGGGGTGTTGAAATGGTAACTGTAAAATTTATAATAGAAGTTGTCCTGCTTATATTGGGATTAGCGATAATTTTGATTTACTTTTACATGAATTATGAAAGTATTTCAAAGGCATTTGTTGAATGGTTAAAAATTTATTTACCAAGTGGTTGAATGGTTGCAACGAGAAAAGTAATTTTGATCTTACTTGGGATTTTGGCACTTCTCGCATTTTTAATCTTTCTCCTGCGTGGCTTTGTTTATCCTCGCATATCTCTTCCAGATAAATATAAAATTGTTAGGTATTATGCTTGCGTGTATGCAATTTGTACTAAAGGATGTGGGCATGATTGGTTAGATGTTGATGAAAATAATCCAAATGATATTGGGATTTGTGTAGAAAGAGATCCTACAACGAAAAAATGCTTAAAATCTTGTCAGGATGTTTGTGAGGAAATGAATTGGAATAACATATGCAATGAGCCAGAAAAATGTTGTAATCAGAATTATAATATAACTGTTAATTTAGAAGGGGAGGCATTGCTAAAAGGAATATACGATGGGTGGGTACGTGGTGCAGGTTTCTTCGAAGCTAAAACAGAAATAGTTGATATTTTACAGGAGCTCAATAAATCAGAGAAATTTCCTTCAATAGAGCTATTTGGCACAACACTTGATGATTATTTAATAGAAGCCTATAGTGAGTATGCAGCAGATTGTTATTATGCATCCAATGGAATATGCTTTAACCAAGTTGATTGTGTGTGTCTGGGACCTATGTATGCTCTTCACTCAAGCTATAACTTTTCAAATCTACCAGCATTTGGTCCTATTCTACCTGATGATTTCAAGTTCTGTGGAGGTGTAGTTGATAAGTATGCCAGAGCTAACATTGGAGTGGGAGCCATTATACTTCCCTCCCAAGAAGCAAGAGAAAAATTTGGATGCACGGATAGGCCAGTTAAAAAAATCGATACTCCAGGCTTTTATTCTTGTGTCTTTAAGGGTCCCCTTATAATGTGGGCTTTGGGTAATGATTTGAATAAGGGAAAAGATGTAGTAATAGTTAGCAAACATCTTTCGGATCACTTCTTCATAACTGCTGAACCTCCGGAGCAAATAAAACCTGTAAACAATTGGGCAACTTACAAAGTTACGATAGTCAATCATATTTACTCTGCTGAAGAAACTGAATTCGAACTTAAATTAACTTATCCTGAAAATGTTGAGTGCAAATGGGAAAATGAAGATTCTGATTCTACGCGAATAACCTTAAAAAATAACACACAAGATTCCTTGAATTTCGTTTGCAGAGCAAACCAACCAGAAAAAAAGTACGAAATAAAAATTAAAGCAAAGGGGAAAATTTATGAGGATTGGGCAAGCGTAATACTTTCCTCTACAACTTATGAGATTGACTGCTTAGTTCAAGATTGTGAAATAGAGGTTTACGCAAACAAGGAGAATATTAGAAAAGTAGTGAGAATCACAAATAATCTTGGATTTGACGCAACCTTTAAATTAGAATTGGAGCAAGATGATGTGCTTAACTGTGAGTTTGTTGGGGGAAATAAGGTAAGTATACCAAGCGAAGGTTATGCTGATATAAGTATAAACTGTATGCCAAAACCAGAAGCAGAAGGAGGAAGTTATGCTATAAAAATCTCCTCTAGCTTGGAGGGTTATAATTTAGTTAAAAGTAAAAAGATAACAGTTGTAGTTAAAAAATGCAAAGGACCTACACAACTCCAAATTATTGATCCAATCAGTAACATACAAATAGAAAAAATTGCTGCTGGAAATAAAGTAAAGCTTTATGTTTATGCTGAGGGTTGTGAAGGAGTAAGCGTTAAAATCTACGGAACTAACGAGGATTATAAAGATACTGATTATGAAATTTTTAGCAGTAGCCTTTCTGTAGGAAGTTATAGTTGGAGTGTAATAAGAAGAGTTAGCACTCCTGGAACTTATACTTTTTATGCTTGGGTTGATATAAATGGGAATAAAGAAAAAGACGAAGGTGAAGTTGATTCTAAAAACTTAACAGTTGGAAAAGCTGAACTAATACCAAACGAGTGTAAATTATGTAATGAAAAGTGTATATTTTTTAACTCAGAGGTTTGTTATGATTACATTTTCTACAAAGCATATGGCGAAATATGTGACAGATGTACTGGTGACTTCTTCAACCCTGTAGAGCCTTGCACAAGCGCTTGCGATCCTCAATCTTGTAAGATGAGTACAGGAAAATGTGCAGAGTACTCAAACGTGTGTTGTATTTCTGGAGATGAGACCTATTATTCGAACGGACCTGGAATACCCTGTTTTTCTGAAGATAATTTGAATGAGCTTAAAGTAACAAAAAACTTCTGGTGGGGAGGATATAATTGTAATATCTTTGGATGCTGGTTTACTGTTCGGGAAGCTAAAAATATATTGGTTAAGGATGATAAATATGCTGTGTTTGAAAATGATTGGCCAGGAAGTAAAGATGAATGCCGAGGAATAGGTGGCCCCAATCCTTCAAACCCACCAGAACATTTAAGCTCAGCCACTTTAACCACTATTTCAACACCTACAGGAAATCATAATGCATGTAAGCTTTCAGATAATTTGCCACCTTACTCAACATGGATGTACATAAGAATATCTGCAACCTCAAGACCAGTTTATGGAGTAATAATTTCTATTTATTTAGATCCACAGGATTGTCACTTTTATCCTCCTTCCGTAACAACACGCTCAAAAATTACCTATTCAAACTTCCACCTATTCTTACATAGTCAATCAGGATGGTTTAAGGCCGGAACAATTAGCATAAGTGCAGAGAATAAAACTAACAAAACAATAAAGATTTTACCAGACGAGTTCGCATGGAAAAACATAGATGCTATTTTAATTGCACACGCACACACTTATGACTTGCGACAATGTGAGCGTAGTAGCGGATTTCCAGGAGTACCACCTCTACCTTATACAGAGATAGAAGATGTTAATGCTTATATTGATTATGTAGGCCTATTAACAGCAGATAAAGAAAGACCATTCTGTACAGAGGGTAGAGTTGGTGAAGAACAGACTCCATACCATAGGGTAGTAAATGATGCCTCAACTTGCTACTGGGGTGTGGATTGTCCTCTTAGCAGAAATGGCTGGAAATATAAAGGAGTAACTAGCTATACAGGCTTTTTAGAAGAATGTAGGTGTAGGTCTGGTGAATCAGAAACTTGTGGATACGGATATTGTGAAAGAGAAGTAGGTGGAAATAAATTCTGCTTTTCAAGAGTAAGGTGCGCAAGTGGAGGTTGGACTTTTTTAAATTTTGAGAAATGCGGTCCAGAGCAAGTATGCACAAGAGAAGGTTGTAAATAATGGTAACTACAAAAATGATTTTCGTCATAATTTTTGGCTTAATTTTACTAGTTTTTTTAGTACTTTTTATCTTAAAATTCGGTAAAATTTATGAAAGCGAGGAATATAACCTCCAAACTCTTTTTAAAAAACTAATGGATGCTATAGAAAATTTAGTTAAAACTTTTGTTCCTTTATAAGTATTTATATTCTCCTCTTTTAAAATGTAATTATGGAGAAAAAAAGAACAACAATTCCGTATAAGAGAATAATAGGTTTAGTGATTGGAATAATAGCGCTAGAATTTGCAGCATATGTGTATGGAGCAAATAGAAAGGGACCACCAGAGATAAGTTACGAGGATTGTAGAAGTAGAATGGCGCAATGGTGTGCTATTTGTAGATTGCAAGGTTGGACTGGAGGAAAAAGTCTTGAAGATTTTATTGATAAAGACTGTTTTAACCTACTTAATAGTAGGAGAGGGGTAACCGCACATGCTAATTGCACAGATAGCAGCGCAGATGCAGTAAAGACAGATTGTAGAAAAATTGGTTTCATAGAAGAATAAAATCTAAATATTTATATTCTCCTTTTTAAAAAATGTAATTATGGAGTCAAAAAAAGGAATAGCAATTCCGTATATAATAGCTCTAGTAATTGGAATAATAGTTCTAGTATTCATAGTCTACTGGGTATACAGATTGTTTACAGCACCTCAGATAGCTTACGAGGATTGCAGAAGTAGGATGATACAATGGTGTACTATTTGTAGGTCGCTAGGTTGGACTGGAGGAGGGCCGCTTTTAAATTTTACTGGTCCGGATTGTTTTAACCTCCTTAGCAATCGCACAGGAATAGTTCAACACAATCATTGTAGGCATCCAGATGTAGATAGCGTAAAGATGGATTGTAAAAAAATGGGTTTCTTAGAAGAATAAAACTAACGACTGAACTATATAAGCCCAAAAATTTGTCTTCAAAAATTACGAAAAGATAAAGTTGCCTAAAACTAGAAACTTTTTCTTTTTTTAAATTTTAAAA
>CALIKW010000039.1 GCA_938017915.1 uncultured archaeon
TTTCCATTTTTTTCTATAATTAAGGGCCCAAAATCTGGGTCCTTAAGCTTTTCCACAACTTTTAACTCATTCTTGCTTAACTCTTCCTTTGAAAATTCTTCTAATTTTAAAAACTTTTCAACTACTTTTCCAAATTTTTTCCTTGCTTTTTCTATTCCGAAATTTTTCTTTCTCCCAATCTTCATAGACTTTACAAGTAAATTAGCAATTTTTCTCAGTTCATTTTCGCTAAGCATAATTAATATTTTACACATAAAAATTAAGTTTGTTCCAAATTTCTTATTTCTTGCTTAAACCTTAAATAAGCCTCTTTTTTACCCATTCTTTCAGAGCAAAGCATGAAGAAGTAAAGAAGATAATCCATATCTCTTTTTTTCTCAGAATCTTTTACTCTATTTATTTCCTTTTCATAATCTATCTTTGCAGCCCTTCCAAAAAAGTCTTGGGTTTCAGGATTAAAGTTCTTTATTGCTTCAACAACAATTTCATAAGGAACTTCTTTAACTTTTTCTAATGATATCAATTCTTCTTTAACTTCTTCTGATAGAACAAATTTCCTTTTAATTCTTGGCCTTTTCTTAATCTCAACTTCTTTAATTTTAGCTTCTTCTATAATTGGCCTAGCTTCTTTCTCTTCTATTGGCTGTGGCGAAGGTTGAACTTTAGGAATAACTAAAATTTCAGGGAAAAGCTCCTTATAGTATTCCTTAAAAACATTTTGAATTTCTTCCTTTGAAAGTTTTTTTATAAAAGCATACCTGTGCAATCTTCCTATATCTATAAGAAGTTCTTCAGCACTACCTTTTTCAGGACTTTTATCCTCATAATGAAGAAACATTGAGCCATTACCCAAATGAAATGCTGCAAATTGAGAAGTAGAGTAATCTATTTTAGAATATCTCTTTAAAAAAATTGGATTTATTTTTTCTGCTACAAGAATTTTATCTTTTGTATAAATTTCTTTTCCACCAAAATTTCTTGGAAAATAGTATAAGAAATCATTCATTTTACATATTATGGGAACTTCGGCAGTAATTCTCTTCACTTCCTCAAAAAGATTTTCAAGAATAACTTCCAAACACTTATAACTTGGCTCACCATATTTATCGAAATTCGTTATTTCTGCTTTATTCCATTTTCCATTTATTTTAAATTTAACGTATTTGTTTCTAACTACTTTTAATTCTCTAATTTGGGTTGTATCAAATGGTTGAAGAAAAACATTTACCTTATCAAAAAAATTTATCATGATTTAAGTAGAAGAGCAAAAAAATTTAAAATTTATGCCCCCGGCGGGATTTGAACCCGCGACCTTCACCTTTCATCCTTTTTTTTCAAACCTTCTAGCTTGCTAGAAGGGTGCTGCTCTATCCAAGCTGAGCTACGGGGGCTTATTTAATTATTTAGAAAATTAATTTATTTCCTTTTTTTCTTAGCATATTACTCTGTAACAAAAGCTAATGATTCCCATATCACCAGTAAACCTTACCTTAAGTTAAAGAAATTATTAATGTATAAGCTTTAATTTGAGAATATATCTTAAAAGTTTAATTCCTTCTTTTATTCCACCTTTTTCCTTTCCAGCCTTTCTAGGATAAAAGCAAATTGGTACTTCTGCAATTTTCAAATTTTTTCCGTTGTACAAGATTCCCAGCAAAATCTTAAATCCAATCGGTTTTAAATTAATCTTTTTAAAAACTTCCTTTCTAACGGCAAAAAATCCTGACATATTATCTTTCTGCTTAAGAAAAAGTATAACAGATGCTAAAAAGCAAAAGAATTTGCTTACTATTTTCCTTAAAACCCTATCTTTGTTTTTTCCTCCCCTAATATACCTTGATCCTATAACAACATCATAGCCTCTTTCAATTTTTTCTAAAAGTCTTGGGATATATTTTGGATGGTGTGAAAAGTCGGCATCCATAACTACAATAATTTCACCCTTAGCATGTTCTACTCCCTCAAGAACAGCATTTCCCAAACCATCAGATTTCTGAAAAATTACTTTTGCTCCTTTAACTTCCCTTCTTTCTTTGCTTTTATCTACGATTATTATCTCACAAGAAATTTTCTTTTTAACTTCCCTTACTAATTTTTCTACTAATGGTTCGTCTTTTGTCGGAATTATAACACTAACTTTCATAAAAGAAATTAAAGATTCAACTCTAAATATTTAAAGTGGAAAAAGGAAAATTTTATTTAATCTTACTTTTTGAAATATTTTTCTTTTGTTTGCTCTATTTTATTTTTCTCTTTTCTAGACCATACGAGTTTGATGAATCTCTTTACATACTTTCTGGAAAAATGATTATTTTAAACCAACTTGACCCTCTTTCTTCGAATTACGAAAACCCATTCAATTACATTTTTGGTAGTCCCCTTGCTCCACTGCTTTATGGTTCATTTTTTCTTATAGGAGGACTTTTTGCTTCTCGAATAGTTTCCTTAATTTCAGTAATTGCGTCTTTAATCATTCTTTCAAAACTCGTAAAGGATTTTTTCGGTGAAAAGTACCTTCACTTGTCAATCTTCATTTCCGGAATTTCGGCCACAACCATACTCCTTGCTTCAAACGCTCTACTTGACTCTATTGCAATTTTTTTCCTATTAATTTCCCTCTACTTCATTTACAGTAAAAAGAATTATTTAGCCGGTATTTTTGCAGGAATAGCAGCAATATCGAAATTTTTTCTTTTTCTCCCATTTTTTTTAATTTTGCTCTATTTTTTGGGTAAAAAAGACTTTAAATTTTTATATGGCCTTTCTTTAATCATACTTCCTTACATTATTTCAAACTATCCTATTCTGATTCAAGTTTTAAGATTTTTAATATCAAGGCCAAACTTTCAAAGTATAGAGTTTAATTTTACTCAGATACTAAGAGAAATTTGGTATTCGTTTCCGATTCCAATTTATACTTGCGCACTCTTTTTAAAGGATAAGATTATAAGAAAAAACTTAATCCTTTTAATTCCTGCTTTTTCCTTTTTCCTATTTCATTTTCTTTCCTTAAACTATATTTCAATTCCAAGACATGCAAGTTATGCAATTTTACCTTCCTCAATCTTAGCATCTATCCTTATTCAAAAGTACGAAAGGTGCAAATTCTTTTCTCCCTTTCTTTTAATTTTTCTGCTTTTTCTTTCCTATCTGAATTTAAGCCAAGCAATTGGTGTTTTGAAAAACATGCCCTCTTACAAGTTTGTTGAAAATGAGATTAAAGAAATTGAGGGAAATATTCTAGCCATAAATCCTTATGCAGTTCATCTGATTAAAGGAAGTGATTTAAGGGATAAGCGTGTAAAACCATTTTTTGAAGTAGGATGTTATGAGCATGAGGAATTATACAATGCTATAGTAAATTCTTCGATATTCGATTATGCTATAATTTCTTCAAAGCCTTATTTTTTGGAATGTGAAAAATTGCAAAAATTAGTTAGAGAAAATTTCTGTCCCTTTAAAGTTATTAATTCAACAAATAACGTCATACAAATTTATTACAATTGCAATTTTTCTTCAAAATTCAAAAATTTTTAAACAGAAGGATAATTTATTAGAAGAGGTTAAGTATGGATTTTAAAAAAGTAGAGAGAAAATGGCAGAAAAAATGGGAAAAAGCTAAAATTTTTGAGTGTAATTTAAGCGAAAAGCCAAAGTTTTTCATAACTTTTCCAATTCCTTATTTAAATGGAAGCATGCATATAGGCTCAGGCTTTACTGCCCTAAGGTGCGATTGCTACGCAAGATTCAAAAGATTAAAAGGTTTTAACGTTTTATTTCCTCAAGCTTTTCACGCAACTGGTGAGCCAATTTTAGGGGCTGTAGAAAGATTAAAGAAAGGTGATAAATTACAAGAAGAAACATTTAAGCTTTACGGCGCTACAGAAAAGGACTTAGAAAATTTTAAAAAGTATGGAGCTGAGTATGTAGCAAAATTCTGGGCTAAGAGGTTTAAAGAAGATATGAAATTAGCAGGATTTTCTATAGATTGGAGAAGAAGCTTTTTAACAGCTTTGGATGAACATTTTAACAAATTCGTAGAATGGCAATATAATTTATTAAGGAAAAAGGGTTATGTTAAAAAGGGAACGCATCCTGTAATTTATTGTCCAAATTGTAAGAGCCCAACAGGAGACCACGATAGATTAATAGGAGAAGGCGAAAGTCCATTAGAATTTATAATAATTAAGTTTTATCTTGAAAATGGAGAAATTTTACCTTGCGCTACTTTGAGGCCAGAAACTGTTTATGGTGTAACAAACATTTGGGTTAATCCAAGTATAGATTATGTCAAAGCTTTGGTAAATGAGGAAGTTTGGGTCTTAAGCAAGGAAGCTGCCTTTAAGCTTAAAGAACAACTTAAGAAGGTTTTAGTAATTGAAGAAATTTCAGGATTTGAAATTATAGGTAAAGTTGCTGAAAATCCTGTAACTAAGAGTAAAGTTTTAGTTCTTCCTGCAGAGTTTTGTGACCCTAAAATTGGAACCGGTATCGTAATGTCAGTTCCTGCTCATGCTCCTTATGATTACATAGCTTTAATCGAATTGCAAACTTACGGAGAAGAATTAAAAAAGTACGGGCTTGATCCAGAAAAAATAAAGGAAATTAAGTCGATTTCCATAATTAAAACAAAAGATTTTGGAGAAATTCCGGCAAAAGAAGTTTGTGAAAAACTTGGAATAAAATCTCAAAAAGAAAAGGAAAAGCTTGAGGAAGCCACCCAGCTTTTGTATAAAGAGGAGTTTCACTCAGGAATTTTGAAGGAAAATTGTGGAGAATATTCTGGATTAAAAGTTTCTGAAGTTAAGGAAAGGCTTACGAGAGAATTTATTAAAAGAAAAATAGCTGACTTAATGTATGAGCCTTCGGGAAAGGTTGTTTGTAGATGCGGAACTGAAAATTATGTGAAAATATTGGAAAAGCAATGGTTCCTAAAATATTCTGACAAAAAATGGAAAGAACTTGCAAAAAAGTGCTTGAAAAAAGCTAAGATAATTCCAGAAGAAGCAAGAGCTCAATTTGAAGTAACGATAGAATTTCTAAAAGAAAAAGCATGCGCAAGAAAAACTGGTTTGGGTACTAATTTACCTTGGGATAAAGAGTGGAAAGTTGAAACTTTAAGCGATTCCACAATATACATGGCTTTCTATACTATTGCAAAAATTATAAAAGAGAAAAAAATTCCTGCAAGTAAGCTTACCAATGAAGTTTTTGATTATATTTTCCTTGGAAAGGGTGATTTAAAAGAGTTAAGTAAAAAGGTTAAGTTGAATAAAATGATTCTTGAGGAAATGAGGAAAGAGTTTGAATACTTTTATCCTGTTGACTTGAGAAATTCTGGAAAAGATTTGGTTCCAAACCATTTAACATTTTATATTTTTCACCATGTTGCAATTTGGAAAGAAAAATTTTGGCCAAAGGGGATAGGCATTAATGGTTTTGTTAACGTTTATGGAGATAAAATGAGCAAGTCAAAAGGTAATATAATTCCTTTGAGAGATTTGATAAATAAGTATGGAAGCGATTTGGTGAGGATTAACTTAGTAGCTTCTAACGAAGGGTTGAATGATGCAAATTGGAGGGAAGAAAGTATTGTAGCATATTCGTCCAGAATTTCTTTTCTTTTTGATATAATTAAAAAAATTAAAAATGCTAAAAGAGAGGATGTTAAAAATATCGATATATACCTAAAAAGTAAAATTCAAGAATTGGTAAGAGAAACAGAGAAAAATTATGAAGAACTTAAATTTAGGAGTGCAGCAAAAACAGGATTTTTTGATTCTTTAAAGGAAATTAAGTGGTATGTTGAAAGGAATGGAGGGATAGAGAATTGCAATAAAAAGATTTTAAGAGAGGTTTTGGAAATTGTAGTTAAAATGATTTCTCCTTTACTCCCCCATATAGCTGAGGAGCTTTGGAGTTGTTTGGGAAAAAAAGGTTTTGTTTCAGTTTCAACATGGCCTAGGCCTGAGAAAGTTGATAAAAAAGTTTTGGAGTTAGAAGAGAATTTAAAGAATTTAATAGAAGATGTTAAAAATGTAATTAAAATTGCTGGGAAGAAGAAAAAATGCTATTTGTATGTTTCAAGTAAAAGTGAATTAGAGCACTTAAATGAGGCAAGGGATTTTTTGAAAAATGTATTAGGTTTTGAAGAATTAACAATTTTTAAGGCTTCTGATAAGAAGAGATATGACCCACAAAATAAAGCAAGTAAAGCAAAATATGGAAAGCCTGGAATTTATTTAGAATAATTAGGAAAAAGATATAGCAAATACTTCCACAATTCCTGCAATAAAAAGTAAAACTACTGAAATGGCTAAAAGCTTTGTGCTATCCCTAAAAATAAACCAAATCCATTTTGGCTTCCTTCTAGTTAATGCTGCAGAAATAAGACCTCCTGCTATTGCTCCTATAAAATACGCAAGAATTTCCAAGCTACCATGAGGAAAGAAAACCATTGCTGCTAAGGGTAAAGCTTTTATTCCTCCTATGCTTTTTGCAAGCATACCTATAGCTACAGCCAAAACAGAAGCATTCCAAGTTAATATGAAAATAGCTCCAGCCCCGAAAATGAATGAAAACAAGAATGATAGAAAAAGAACTCCTACATTATTTGATACTATTCTTAAAAAAGTATCTGGAGATGCAAAACTACCCCTTATAGCATTTATCTCATTTATTTGATCTTCAAAAATTTTTTTACTCAGCTCTTCTGGGAGAAGTAAATAAAGGAAAGAATAAGAGAAAACTATCGAAACGAAAAATATAGAAAAAATAAGAAGGATGTTTCTGTGTCTTTTAATTAAACTTATATCCCTCCTATGCTGGTAAAGTTCTTCTTCTCTTGCCTCCTCATATCTCAACAAATTAACCATAAATGGAGTTACAGCAATAGTTATAAGGAATGTAGTGAACATTCCTATGGATGATTGAAAAATTGCGGAAGAAATTAGAATGCATGTTAAAGAAATTGCTATTCCAAAAAAGAATAGAAGGTAAGGTCTTTTTTCCGCAGTTTTTACAGAAACGAGTTTTTCTATTACCACAAATTAAATTTATAAAAATAAACTCTTAAAGTTAAAATGGTTAAATGAAGCTAAGAATCCCAAAATCTGCAATAATTTCAAGCTTCTTAATATTCTTAATGGTAGGCTCAACTCTCATTTATTTTTTCATGAATTTCTTACGACCAACAGGAATGATAACTTTGCCAGAAAAAAATATAATAGATTATGAGCTTTCTTTGATGCAAGAAAATCTTGCAATACAGCAAGGTAAATTACTTCTTAAATTTTTTTACTCAAATGAATGTGGTGAATGTTTTGAGATAAAGAATTATTTGGAAAATCTTGCAAATATGTATAAAGATCAAATAATACTTCAAGAAATTGTTATGAATATAAGCTCTTATGAAATAAGGTTGTCCAGCTTTTATGGTCAAAAGATTTTAAGAAATTCAACTGAAGAAGAAATTTTTAAAGCTCTTTGTAATTTAATGTTTTCTCCACCAGCTGAATGTATAAAATTCGAGTGAGAAAATTGAGGTTTGTGGGAATAGACCTTGCTGGAAGCGAAAAAAGAAAAACAGGATTTTGCGTAATGGATGAAAAGCTTTTTGTTAAAACTAAAATTTTATTCAAGGATAAGGAAATTCTTGAGGAAGTTAGAAAAGTTAAACCAAAAGTTGTTGCTATAGATGCTCCATTAGCTTTGCCAAAAGGAAGACCTGGCTTAGGAAAAAAATATTCGAAGTTTGGGCATTTAAGAGAGTGTGATAAGCAGCTCTTAAAAATGGGGATAAAATTTTTTCCTATAACCTTAGGGCCCATGAGAAAATTAACTCAAAGAGGAATAAAATTGAAGAAAAAGTTGGAGAAAGAAGGATTTGAAGTTATAGAAACATATCCTGGAGGAGTGCAAGATATTTTAAAAATTTCAAGGAAGAAAAATTTAGAGAAATTAAGAAAAGGATTGGAAAGAATAGGAATTAAAGGTTTGAAAAAAGATGTTAGTGAGCATGAGTTGGATGCTGTAACTTGCGCATTAGTTGGCAAAATGTACTTTGAAGGAAATTATCTTGCTGTTGGAGATGAAAAAGAGGCTCTCTTAATTCTTCCTCAATGTAGCAATAAATGGCTTACATTCATTTTTCAAATCATTGCATGAAGGGGTTCCTAAGCAAAAAATTAAATTGCATTCTGATGCGCACTTACAAATGTATGATGGAATTTTATTTTCTTGGGGATATGAAGTTAAGTTGCAGTGAGTACACCAATTAATCAGCGAATTCCTACACATTTCACAAGTTGTTGCAGTAGGAGAGATGTAAAGGGAATAAAGGTAGATTGCAACAATCAAAACAACTAAACCAAGAACTATTAAAAGGATTTTATCGTAAGCTATGCCCATAAATTATATTATAAAATTCCTAAATTAATTTTATGGAAAAGGAGAGAATAGAAACAGGAATTCCAGGTTTGGATAAGCTAATTCAGGGAGGTTTTATTAAAGGTTCTACTATTTTGCTTTGTGGAACTACAGGAACAGGAAAGACAATATTTTCTTGTCAATTCATTTGGCATGGTTTAGAAAAAGGTGAGAACGGAGTTTATCTCGCGTTAGAAGAAGATAAGGAAAGTATAATAAAGTGTGCCCAAGATTTTGGATGGGATTTTAAAAAGTATATAAATCAGAAAAAGCTTATTGTTGAGTCAATATTTCCCTCAAGCCTGGAAGAAATAAAGGATACTATAAGAGAATTTATAAGAAGAGTTAATGCAAAGAGGTTTGTTTTAGATAGCTTGAGTGTTGCTACTATGGGCTGGAAAGAAAGTGAATCGATACCGATAATTAGAAGAAGCATATTTGAGCTTGCAAAAACTTTAAAGGATTTGCAAGTTACTAGCATTTTAATAAGCGAAATACCAGAAGGCGAAAATAAGTTAAGTAGGCTTGGTATTGAAGAGTTTGTTGTTGATGGTATAATAAGACTTCACTACTTAGAATTTACCACTGGAGATATTCCACGAAGCTTAATAATAAGAAAAATGAGAAGAACAGATCATGAGACTGATATATTTCCTTTTGAGATTACAGAAAAGGGTATAGTTGTTAAAAAAGGATAGTAAATTGGTAATTTTTCTTTAAAATTTTAAGTTTAAAGGGAAACATTTATTAGTCTTTTCTTCCATCATAAAATAAAGGATTCTTATGAGTATGACATTTTTGATTCAAAAGCTGGATAAGGAAATTAGAAATGGTAGAATTAAAAATGGCAAAAGACTCTTGAACGAAGTTATGAACCCTGTTGTATACGGCTGGGGAAAAAGACATTCGGTAGCGAGAGATCCAGAATCAGCCTTTTTCCATTTTAAGAATAAAACATTACCAATTTTTAAGGAATGTATAAAAAATTTATTTATTCTTACCCCTCTAACTGAAAAAGAAAATACAGAATATATTAAAGCTTTGGATGAAAGAATAAATGAAGCAAATAGAATGAGGGAATTCGATAAAACCATGACTTTAAGATATCAATTTGAAATTGGAAATTGCTTGATTAATTTTAGTTTTAAAAAACTTTTAAAAGAGCATTTGGATTTAAGAAGAGAAGATCCTTATTCTCTACAAAACGAAATAAATTTTATAAAAAAGGACGTAGGGTTTGTTATTAAGAGATATGTTGAAAGTTATATTAAGAGTAGCAAAAAGTCTAAATTCGGACCTCCTACAGGTGTTTATGATACAAGTCCATTAGGTCAGGCTGAGCTGAAATTTGCATTTGATGAAATTTTAAAATTAAAAGTTTCTAAGCCTCCTACGCTTCCTTCTTTAAATTGGAAAAATTATTATGAAATTGGAATAGAAGACAAAACGATTGTTTATGATATTTCTAGAATAATGGAAGAGGCGTCTCAGCCATTCGGTGGTTTAAGACATTTTATCTCAAAATATGGCACAAAGTCACTATGCATTCCAGGTATGAGTTTAAACTTTCTTTTAAACGGAGATTATGAAGTAATTGGAACTTACCTTAAGATGATCGGATATTTAAAAGTACCGGAGTTTAAAACTAAGCATATTAAACCTTTGGAGTACATTGCTTAAAACTCTTCTATATCCTCTTGAAGTCCTATAGTTGATTGCAATTTCTTCCACTCAATTTCATAAAGTTCTTCTTTTATTTCCTCAAGTGTTGGGAAAATTAGTTCATCTCCCACAATCCTAACTAAATCATTTACTTTTGATGGAGGTAAGTAGTATTCTGGTAAATCTTCAACTAAATTATATGATACTATTTTTCCTTTCTCATCAGTTTCGAGCTTTAATCTATAATTGGGTTGAATTCTACTATAGTTAGAAATGCTTGAAAGTTGTTTGGAAATATTTTCTTTAATTTTTATTAGTTCCTGTAAAGAAGCCTCTATTGCAAGTCTGTAAATATCTTCTAGGTTGAACCATACTCCATATTCTGAGATGATATTGAGTATCTCTTCTGCTATTTTGTGTTTTTCTTCCAACTCACCCATACTCTCTAAAATTATTTTTATTTAAAACCTTTAAATAGTTTATTATTTTAAAGGTTAAATCAAAAATTTCCTTTAAAATTTTTAGTCAATTTTTTTTCAGTCCTTGCCACCATTCGTTTGAGTTTACTTTTTCAAGTTCTTTAATCAACCTTTTCCCAGAATTTGTTTTGATTTTAAGAGAAGCATTTTTTATCCAATCTTTTGCATAAGTGTAACCTTTTTCCATCAATTCCTTTGCTGTTGCGGCCATTTCTAGAAAATCGGCATCCCTAGCTATTAAAGCAGCTTTTGAATCCAAATTCTTAGCTTTTTTCCATAAATTAAAAATTTCTTTCCCTATCTTTCCAAGCTTTTCAACTTGCTCTTTAGTTGCTCTTTCATCATCATATTCCTTAACATATCTTTTTGCTACCTTATGAAAATCACCAATCCTACATTCTTCTAACTCATGGAAAATTACTAATGATATTGTAAAAA
>CALIKW010000040.1 GCA_938017915.1 uncultured archaeon
AAAAAATTGATATTTATGAAAATTGCATTTTTTGTGTGGGAATATTGGCCAAGGTTGGTTGGTGGCTTAGGAACTTATGCCATAGAAATAACAAAAAAGTTTGAAGAACTGGGACATGAAGTTACTGTTTTCACTTTAAACGACGGAAATTTAAAAACTCTAGAAAAATGGAATGGGATAGAAATTCATAGGCCAATGCTGGTAGATTCAAGTGTAGTATTTCCTCTTTTCATAAGAGAAGATTTAAAAAGATGGGGAACTCACCTCAAGTTTTTCTCTGACATATTCTCTTACAATTATCTTTCTGCCTCCAAATTTATTAACCTCTTAATAAAAAAGAATGGTGAAAAATTTGATATTGTAGCTTTCCATGATTGGCTTTCTGCTTTTGCTGGAGCAATCATAGAAAAAGAAATGCCTTCCTTGCCCACAGTTTTTCACATTCATTCTATAGAAGAGCAAAGGGCTTTGGGTGGTGGTTCTCAGATAATAAGAGAAATAGAAAGGGAAGCAGCAAAGGGTGCAGACAGCATAATAACAGTTTCTTATTCCATGAAAGATTTTTTAGTTTCTTTGGGTTATCCTCAAGAAAAAATAAACGTTTGCTATAATGGATGCGATCCAGAAAAATATGATCCAAAGAAGGTTGATAAAGAAAAGGTTGAAGATCTGAGGAAACTATATAGAATAAAGCCTGAAGAAAAAGTTATATTTTTTATTGGAAGATTAACTGCTGTAAAAGGAGTTTACAACTTGGTTAAGGCTATGCCTTCTGTGCTTGAGGAATTTCCGAATACGAAACTCATAATTCTGGGAAAAGGCGAACAATACCAAGATTTGATAACCTTAATTCAACAACTTAACATAACAGAAAAAGTTTATGTTAGGTCAGAATGGGTTTCAGAAGAAGAAAGAATTTTGCATTATGCTCTCGCTGATTTATGTGTTTTCCCTTCTTTAAGCGAGCCCTTCGGAATAGTTAGCTTAGAAGCCATGGCTATGGAAAAGCCAGTAATAGTTGGAGCTTCTGGAATTTCTGGTTTAAGGGAGCAAGTAATTCCTTCTGGTCCTGAAAGGACTGGCGTACATATAGATGGGAATAAAAGCGAAGATATAGCTTGGGGGATAAAGGAGGTTTTAAGAAATTTTGAGGAAGCAAAAAAATGGGGGAAGAACGGAAGAAAAAGGGTTCTAAAGGAGTTTACATGGGATAAGGCTGCAAAGAGAACGTTAGAGATATATGAAAAGGTTAGCAAATAATAATTAGATGGCCAGAATAATAGGCATAATTTCTGGAAAAGGTGGGGTTGGAAAAACTACTCTAGTTGCAAACTTAGGAGTTGCTCTTTCAAGTTTTGAAAAAAAAGTTACGATAGTAGATTGTAATATAACAACTTCTCACTTAGGCTTTTATTTTGATTTTTTATATTATCCAAAAACCCTAAATCAAGTTCTAAGGGAGGAAATAACTTTAGAAGAAGCAACTTATTACCATAATACAGGTGTTAAAATAATTCCAGCAGCTTTAAGTGTTGAAGAGCTTATGGGAGTGGATATAAATAAAATTAAAAACTTAGATTTTGGAGATACAGAAATTGTTTTGCTGGATTCAGCACCTGGCTTAGGAAGAGAAGCAATGGGAGTTTTGAATGCATGCAACGAATTAATTTTTGTAGCAACTCCGTTTATGAATTCTATTTCTGATGTTATAAAGTGTAATAAAATAGCAAAGTACTTTGGAGTAAAACCTTTGGGAATTGTTTTGAACATGTATAGAAAAGGTTTGAATGAAGTTGATGAGAATGATGTAGAAGAGCTAACTGAATTGAAAGTTCTAGCAAAAATTCCATTTGATTTAAATGTTCAAAAAAGCTTGATTTACAGGATGCCTACAATTATTTATAATCCTTATTCTCCTGCAAGTATTGAAATAGAAAGACTAGCTGCGTATTTGATCGGAAAAGAGTATAAGCCTCCTAAAGGAAGACTTTTTTACAGAATTCTTAACTTTTTTAAGAAGTAGTTACTTCAAATAAATTTATGAGAGTAGCAGCTCTGATTTCTGGTGGCAAGGATTCTCTATATGCTTTATACTTAGCAAAGGAGAATGAAATAAAATATCTAATTACTGTTTTTCCTAGGAATAAAGAATCTTGGATGTTCCATTTTCCTTGCATAGAGTTAACTAAGCTGCAAGCAAAGGCCCTAAACATAAAACATATTTTTAAAGAAGTTGGAGGAGAAAAAGATGAAGAAGTAGAAGAACTAAAAACTATTATAAAGAATATTAAAAAGGGGATAGATGGTTTAGTAAGTGGGGTTATAAGAAGCAAATATCAGAAGGAAAGAATGGATAAAATATGTAAAGAGCTTGGACTTAAAAATCTAACACCATTGTGGGGAAAAAACCCTGAAGATGTTGTTGAAGAGGAAATTAAAAACGGGTTTGAAATTATTATAACAGGAGTTTTCTGTGAAGGTTTGGATGAAAATTGGATAGGAAAAAAGCTTGATTTGAATGTTTTGGAAGAATTAAAGGAATTGAATAAAAAATATGGGATAAATGTTGCAGGGGAAGGTGGAGAATTTGAAACTTTAGTTTTAGATTGTCCTTTGTTCAAGAAAAAAATAGAGATTTTAGAATCAGAAAAATTTTGGGATAGAAAAACGAATAGTGGTTATTTAATAGTAAAAAGTGCAAGGCTTATTTCAAAGCAAAACAAAATTTAATTAATGGTTGAGTCACCGATTATAATAATTATTGAAATATTTCTTGGATTAATAGCGGCAAGCATTCAAATGCTTCTCTTTTTAATTGGAAAATTGGGTGAACTTTTTATTTCACTTGCTTATTTAGCTGTTGTAAATCCAATAGGTTTTATAATTTCAGTTTTTATAGGAGCGATATGCCTTTATTTTATTTTAAAATTAATCTTTCGTGAGTCGAAATTTTTGTTCATAGCTTTTGGAGTTTTTATTCTTTTTTTAATATCAATTTTAATAATAGCAATTTTAATAGCATAATTTAATAAAAATAAAATGTGCCGGGGTGGCGGAACCAGGTAACGCGGTAGGCTCGAGGAATAAACTAGCAATAGCAAAGTTTATCCAAGAAACCTACTGGGGCTTTGCCCCTTCTGGGTTCAAATCCCAGCCCCGGCGTTTTTACAAAACTTAAATAAATTTCGAAGTGAGAAAATGAACTTAGAAAGAAAAAGCAATTAATAAAATATGACAATTAAAAATTTAAAGCACTTCTCCAAACCACTTAAAAAGTTTTATTAACAATTTCTCCCTCGTTCTTTCTTATGAAAAAATAGTCCTAAAAAAATGAAAAAAATAAATTATTAATACAAAAGATTTAATTATGACATTACCATTTTGCGGTCTAAGCTGGATTATATACATTCCCTTTGCGTGGATTTTTTCCTTTTTTGGTTTAAGTGCAACGCAGAAACTATTTATACTCGTATTTAATCTTATTATGACAGCAACAACATGGCTTGTTTGGAAGTATGTTGTACCACTTCTCTATATATTGCCCATAGCGGGCCAGATTTTAATGATTTTACAGCCAATTTTAACAGTTGCCTTTAAATTTTGGACTATAATTTTAATAATAGTAGGACCTATATTGGTATTCTTATGTTAATTTAAACTCTAACAAGAAAATTGTAGTAATGCATAGATTGCGAAAGAAGTAAAAGTTTTAAACTTTTCACAACCACTTTAAAGGTTAAGAAGTTATATTAATAATTTTTCTTCTATCTTTTCTCATGAAAAAAATAGCCCTAATAGTTTTGCTTCTTTCAATTCCAATAGTTTCAGCTTTGACAGTAAACATAAAAGAAGGGGAAATAATAAGCATGAATGAACAAGAAATCCTAACAAATTTTGGAATGCTTATAGGAACAATAAATTTTAGAATAGGGAATTATAAATGGCCTCCTAGCGAAATCTGGCTTTTACCAGAAAAAATTAATCCATCAGAATTTTCAAAAGGCTTAACACAAAAAGAAATTTTAGAAATTCCGAAAAACCTAACTTTCAGCACTTGTAGAACTGCAGTTTACTTTAATGAAACTCTTGGGAAATATGGCTTTAAAATTTACAACACACCAACAACACAACAAATTTTGGAAAACGGAACATTTTGTGGTTTAGCCTACAATGGAAGCTACTGGGTGATTGCAAGGTATGGCTAGTATAAAACTTTTGGCTTTCTTAGTTTTACTTTCTCTTTTTTTTATTTTTCTATTCCTATTTAATCAAAATTTTACAGGATATTTTTCTAAAATTGCAAGGAAAAATGAAAGTAAATGGTATGTTATTGGAAAAGTAGAAATTTCAAACGGAAAAATTTCTTCAATAACTTATCAAAAAGATTAAATATTTTTTAAGTAGCTTAAAAATATGGAAGTTGATTACAAAAATTTAATTAAAAAAGTTCTTTCCGAGTATCCAGGCCTAACAGCTTCTCAGATCGAAGAAAAAATTTTAAAAATTATTAAAACACCTTTAATCGAAAAATTTGACCTCATTGAAATGTACTCATTCCTCAATGAGATGGAAAATGAAGGAATTTTGAGAAAAGAAAAAAATAAATATTTTTTAAACATCTAAAAATTTTCCAAATTCACTAAAACTTACTATATCTTTTAATTTCTTTTTACTTCTGATTAAATGCAAAATCTTTCCTTGCCAATCAACTTTTTTTCTCGTACCCCAAAGCAAGAAGTACTATTTCAAATCTTTCAGGAATTTTTAAAATTTTCTTTATCTTTTTCTCATCAAAGCTCCAATCCAACAAGTTCCTAAACCTTGCTTACCGCAGTTAAAACCAGTTTTATAAAGCAATAGAAATATCAACTTTATACCATCTAGGCGAAGCTTTTTATCTCCACAACCAATATTATTGCAGCACTCTGCCAAAAATTTCGAAAATCTTGATTTTGCTATTTTTTCCCCTTTTCTGTAACAACTACAAAATGAGGCTGAATGTTTTGAGCAGAATGGCTAACCTGCTTCCAAGATTTTAAGAATCTTTTCCTTTAGTATCTTTTTTCAAAAGCTCTCACAGAAGTCTTTTTTAATTGCAGTAAAAACTTCCATAATTAAAAAAGAAAAAGAAAAAATTATCTTCTAAGAGGAATTATCCTTCCTTCTGTAGTTACTGTAGCCAATGCGCACTTTTCAGAAATTTCTATTTTAAGCTTTCTTACTTCCTCAAAATCTCTTTCATTTATAGCATCTTTCAAATCTTCTACTAAATCTCTGCAAATAGCTGCTTTACCAGGAATTTGGGACGAAAAATTCGAAAGGAATTCTTGCCATCTTGCCTTAACCCTTTCCCTTACTAATACAGCATCCTCCTCCTCTTCTTCTATCTCATTCTGTATCATTACTCTATGAGTATTCTTATGCTCCCAAGTCAATCGATTTGTTTCATGTTTCATTTCATTCAAATATTTCAAACCAAGAAGAGTTTGATTATTTTGTGCAGCATTCAAGCAAGACTTGTACAATTCTTCGATTAACTTAAACCTTGCTATAGCAATGCTTGTGTTCAAGCTCTGAATAGTTTCATTTGCCTTTAAATACAAGTATTCGCATCTTTCACTTAAACTTTTCCCTAACTTGTTTAATTTTTCCCTAATTTCCTCCAACTTATCCCTATACCTTACCCTAATTCCTTTTAACTCTTCCTTAATTTTATCATATACCTTCTTAGCAACCTCATAGTGCTTTCCTGTAACCCAAATAACTGGAACACTTTGATTTATTCCTGCTTCTATCAGTGCATTATATATTTTCTGAGCAAGTTCTGGCTTTCCTACAACCAAAATTCTTGAAACATTTCTCGTTTGAATCGTTTCATTAACTCTTTGAACAGTTTTGTTAATTTCTGCCTCACTAAAAACTAGTATGGAAACGCCATGTGGAGCAGCTCTAACTACCAAACCTTCTTGCCAATTTGCTACTGCAGCAACTATTAAAGGCTTTCCTTCCCTTAATCTTTCCTTTATTTTTTCCTCTATTCTTTCTCTTACTTCGTAAGGCTCTCCTAGCACACTTTCATAACTTATTCCCAAAGCATTTAGCTCTTCAAAAACTTTTCTTCCAACATTTCCATAAACTACTACCTTACTTACATTCAAAGTTTTGAGTGTCTCTTCTATTTCAACACTTAAGTGATTTTTTGGAATTAAAATTAAAGGAATTTTTTCAGCTGAAGCAACTTCTGCTGCTTTAATTATCATCGAAGAAATATTTAATTCGATTATCCTTGAAT
>CALIKW010000041.1 GCA_938017915.1 uncultured archaeon
TTTTTTCAATTTCTTCAATCCATTTTCTATATTCGCCCAAAAGCTCAGCAACTTGAGGACTTTCTTCAAATTCTTCTAAACCAGAAAAAGCTAAGGATATTGAGATATTTTTTAACTTGTTTGAAAGGAGTCTGCCAGAGAATTTCCACTTTATGCTAGCTATCAAATCTCTTAAAAAAATTGCTTCTTCGCTTTTAGTTGAATTAACATCAATTTCATCAGCAATTTTAATTAACGGAGAATCGATTCCAAAATATTCTCCAATAAGCCTGGAAGTGCTGGGAGAAGAGCTATTTAATTTTAATTCAACATTCTCAGGCTTTTTTTCAAAAGACCATTTATGATGGTCTATCCACACAACTCTATCAAAAACAGAAGCTAGCCTCAAAATCCTTTCATTTCCAGATAAGTCAAAAATATAAAGATCCTTTAGTCCCTCGCTATTTCCTATTGCCTTGCATAGAGTAGAAATTAGCCTGTAGGTTGAAGAAAAGTAAATTCTAGCTTTTGCATTCCCAAGACTTTTTAAGAATAAGGATAAAGAAATTATTCCATCAGCATCTCCATGCGTAATAACTGTAGGAAAACTCATACGTAAAAATTTAAATTCAATTTATTTATTTTTAATTTTTTGCTTAATCTATTTTTTCTTTGAAAACTAATTTTAATTATGGGAAGAAGAAAAAAGAAGGAGAGAAAGCCTAGAATTAAAAAAACAGAAACAAAACTTAAAAGAAAGGTAGTTCTTCTTGTAATAGATGGTTTAGCTGATTTGCCTTTGAACGAAAAAACACCCTTAAGCGAAGCAAAGAAACCAAATTTAGATTACTTAGCTTCTTTAGGCATAACAGGAGAAATAATACTTCTGAAGAAAAAGTTTTGGAATGAATTAACTAGAAGTAGTGTAAGCCATTTAGCTATAGCCTCTCTTCTAGGTTATGAGCCTGAAAAATATTATATTAAGCGCGGTCCTTTAGAAGCAGTTGGAACGAATTTACCATATACCCAAGGACATCTTGCTCTTAGATGTAACTTTGCAACTGTTGATAGGGATATGGTAGTTGTTGATAGAAGGGTGGGAAGAAATTCTTTTGGTTTGGATGAGTTAGCAAGGAGCATAAACGAGCATGTAATTTTGCCAGCTAAGTTCATCTTTATGAGAACTTATGAGCATAGAGGAGTTTTGATTATAAAGGAAAAGTTGAGCGATAAAATTAGTGATTCTGATCCATTTTATGCAGGAGAAAAAGTTAGAAAAGTCGAAGCTTTAGAGCCTGAAGCAGAGAAAGCTGCAAAAATAGTTCAAGAATTTTTGGAAAATGCGAAGCAGGTAATAGATTTTCATCCAGCTAATGAAGAAAGGATTAAGCGCGGCTTACCACCTGCAAATTACATTTTAACTAGAGAGGCAGGAAATAAGTTGCCGAGGGTTGAGAATTTTTTAAAAAAATATAAATTAGGGAGTGGTTTATGCATAGCAGAAAATGGTTGTATAAAAGGATTTTGTTTGGTAGCTGGAATGAATGCATTAACTGTACCTGAGCTTAAGTTTGATTCTACGCTAAAGTTCATATTTTCATCTATAAGGGATGCCTTGGCAGGATATGACTTTATATTCGCCCATATAAAAGGGCCTGATGAGCCTGCTCATGACGGAGATTTTCATAAAAAAAGGATGTTCATAGAGGCAATAGATAAATACTTAAGTATGTTCAGAAATTTTGATGGAATTTTGGTAGTAACATGCGATCACATAACTTCTTGTAAAACTAGAAAGCATGAGTTCGGGCCTGTACCACTGCTAGTTTATGGAAAAGGTAGAGATAGCGTGACAAAATTTGACGAATTTTCTGTGAAAAAAGGAGGACTTGGATTAATTACAGGTAAAAAATTAATGAAATTTATTTTCAAGCAGTAGTTTGTTCAATTAGCTATTTCTCAATTTTATACTTAAGCAAAGCTCCTATTCCACTTATTTGCTTGAATTGAATTCCTTCTTTAGAAGTTGTTGAAATGAATTCTACTTTTACTCCAAGTTCTTCAGCCCTTTCCTTTAAAGTATCTACTAAATCTTTACTTTCTTCTATTGATAAATTTCTTTTGCATTTTGGACAAACTTGTTGAGAAGCAATTTTCTTGGGCAAATTCTTTTCCAAAAGATAATTGCATTGAGAACATTTGAGTTTAACTCTTACCCAGTCAAATTCTTCAGAAACTAATAAAATCTCAACAGCATTAGCTTCTAAAGCTTTTAACGTATCTTCCAAACCATAAACAGCTTTCCCATTATTTTTGAGCTCGTTGAAGAAGTTTATTAATAATTCTCTTTCTTTACTTATTGCTGATTCCTTCAAAAGATCTTCAGACCTTTCAACCAGTTCTTCTAATCCATATTCTCCTGTATAGCTAACATCCTTTATCCCCAAAATCTTTTTCTTGAGCTGATAATGCAAGTAATCTTTTTGTACAAAACTTTCTTTTGTTGGGCCAGGACCACCTATTATCACGCCCTTTAAATTTTTCTGTTCGAGAAAAAGCTGCGAGGCATTTTCCCCAACTTTTTTGAAAAATTCGTGCAAAGCATCTTCTCTAATTCTATCATACCGTTTCTGTGACATCCCACCTTTAACAGTTTTTGAAGGAACAGTAGACTCAAAATGTTTTAAAGAGATTATATTTTTTCCTTTAAGTAATCCTATATTTGCTTCTCTTGCATCTAAAACGATTAAACCATAAACTTCCTTTTCTTCGATCATTTCTTCTAATGGCTCCAAAACAAAAATCTGATCACACCAATAAATTTTTGTTTTTAATTTTTCAGGAGGTTCAAAACTCCATAATTTAATATCCGGCTTTCCCTCTTCTTGCGAAACATTTCCACAAAAAACAACTAACCCATTTTCTGGTACTTTTTTAAAAAGTCTTAAGTGTTGGATGATCTTTTCAAGAGCATCCAAAACATTTTTTCTAGTAGTTTTCGATTTTATGTTCATCGCAGTAGACTTTTCTTGAATTAGCTGGTTTATAATTTCAGTAATATTATAACCAGAAGGAACATAAACAGAAACTAGCTCTGTATGTCTTCCTCTGTATGAGCCCAATTCCCTTATTAATTTTTTTAATTTTAAAACAACCTCTTCCTTAAATCCCTATCCCTCCTTAAACTATATTGTGCATAACCTTTAAATCTTTTTCAAAAATTTTAAGTTCTTTTGGAATTTTAATTTCTATTTTATCCTTTAAGCTCAACCCTCTTTTCTTTTTCTCCCCCCAAACCTTGGAATTAAACTCAACAATTTTTTCAGTTAAATTGCTAAGCTTGCTTTCAAACTTTATCTTAGGAAAACTTTCTGAGCATATGCTCTTCTTGCTATACAACTTAAGCCATATGTATTCTGAAATGAATGGAATAATAGGAGCTAATAAAAGTAAAAAGGTTTTTAAGCAGAAATTTAGCGTGAACCAAGCAGCTTTTTGTTCTTCCTTACTAAAACCTTTTCCATAAGCTCTTGGCTTAACCATTTCTATGTAATGGGAAGCAAACAAATTCCAAACAAATTCTCTTATTTTTGTAGATGGAATAAAAAAGTTGAAACTTTTATAACCTTCCAAACATTCTTTAACTAATTTGCTTACTTCTGAAAGAATCCATTTATCTGAAGCTTGAAGCTTAACTTTCTTTGGAAAAGGAAATTGAGAAATAAACCTTGCTATGTTCCAGAATTTTGTTAAGAATTTGGTTGAATTTTTTACTCTTTCCTCTGAAGCACGAAAATCAAAGCCTAAGCTTGCTTCTTGAGCAGACCAAAACCTGAAAGCATCTGCTCCGTATTTCTTAATAATAGGCTCTGGATCTATGACATTTCCCTTACTTTTGCTCATTTTTTCTCCTTTCTCATCCACACAATACCCAGAAATCCAGGTAGATTTAAATGGAAATTTACCAGTAGCTAAATAGCATCTTAGCAAAGTATAATAAAGCCATGTCCTAACTATATCTTTGCCCTGTGGCCTAATTGTTACAGGATAAAGTTTTTTAAAGAGCTTTTCATTTTTTTGGTATTTTGAAATGAATAAAGGTGAAATGCTTGAATCAAACCATGTATCAAAAGTTCTCTCCTCACCTTCAAATTCTTTTCCACTACATTTTTTACATTTTTTAAATGGAGGCTTTTCCTTCCAAGGCTTGTAGTATTTTCCTGGCTTGGGAACATGAATTTCCCCACAATTCTTGCAATACCAAACAGGAATTTCTGTAGCATAA
>CALIKW010000042.1 GCA_938017915.1 uncultured archaeon
AGATCCTAAGGAAGAATGGGATGGCAAGCTAATAGCAAGAGCTTACAAAAATCCTGCCACTTACGTAAAAAGGCTTTGTAAGCAAGGCTTAAAACCGAAAATAATGCTTGATTACTCAGGAATTTTGCTTGAGAGCTTGGAAGAACTTAGCAAAAGAAATTTTTTTAACTTCGAAGTTTATGGCGAAAAAATCGGAAATATAATAGAAGCTTTAAAGGAAATGGTTGAAAAATATAAAGGTTGTGTGGAGTTTGCTGCAACAGCTTATTCCCATTGTTATTTTCCTGCAACCCCAAAAGAAGATTGGAAGTGGCAAATAGAGGAGTGGAAGAATGTTTTTTCAAGAATTTTTGGTAAAAGAAGTTTGGAAAAAGTAAAAGGCTTTTGGCTTCCTGAATTGGGAGTTCCTGGATTTGGGGATAAGCTTAAATTTTTAATTAAAATCTTGAAGGAAGAAAATGTAGAATGGGTTCTTCTTCCGTTGCAAGCTGTTGAGAATTATGAAAATTTGAGTTATGAAGAAAGAATAAAAATTTCTTGTATGCCACACTTGCTTGAAGTTCAAGGAGAAAGTATTCCAGTAGTTTTTAGGGCTCCGCACTATTTAATAGACCAGCAAGCAGGTTGCTTACCAGAAAAAATTTTGGAAAAATTTAAAGAAGTGGAAAAAATTTTTTCTAAATCCGAAAAACCTCCGATAATAGTTCCTGCAAGCGATGGCGAAAATGGGAATGTAATGATGAATGAATTCTTTCCTTTAACTTTTGAGCCTTTATTTAAGAATTTTTCGAGTGAATTTTCTTCTCTAACTATAACAGAATTTTTGCACGATTTTTACGAGAAAAATGGTGAAATAAGGCCTGAGAGTAAAATTAATCTAAAAGTTTTGGGTGCTTCTTGGATAAACGGCCATAAGCTTTGGTTAGAGGGTTTGAGAAGAATAGAAATGGTTAAGAAAGTAGAAAGCTTAAGCAAGGAATTTCATGAGGTTGAGGAAAAAATTTTGGAAAAATTTGGTGAAGTTGAGGAAGTGAAAGAAGCAAAAAGGCTTTTGCTTATTTCAGAAACTTCTTGCTATATTTATTGGAACGTTGATTTTTGGTTTGAGCAAGGAGAAAGGGTTATGGAAATTCTAAGGGGAAAAATTAATAACTTAAGAGAAAGATATTTATATCATATAGGGAAAAGAATTTAAAATTAAGGTCTTTGAATGAGGATAGGAATTTTTTCTTGGGAATCCTTGCATTCTTTACCAGTAGGGGGATTAGCAGTTCATGTAACAGAACTAGCTGCTGCTTTGCAAAGAAAAGGGAATGAGGTTCATGTTTTTACTCGCATAGCCCCAAACCAAAAAATATACGAAGTAATAGATGGTGTTCACTATCATCGATGCCCTTTTTCTTTCAATTCAAATTTTATTTATGAAATGACAAACAACATGTGCAAATCAATGGCTCACTTCTTCTTTGAAACAGAAAATGTTTCTGGAACTTTTGATATAATTCATGGTCATGATTGGCATGTTGTTAATGCTTTGGATGAAATAAAAAAAGCAAGAAACAAAAAGGTTATTTTCACTCTCCACTCAACCCAATTTGGAAGGGATGGAAATAATTTTCATGACGGAGCTGCAAGTGATATAAGAAATATAGAGTGGTTTGGAACTTATATTGCTGACAGGGTAATAGTTTGCTCGAATGTTATGAAGGATGAAATAATGAGAATATATAGAGTTCCTGAGTGGAAAATTAGGATAATACACAATGGAGTTTGGGCAAGGAATTTTGACGGTTTTGTGGACGCATGGAATGATGTTAAAAGACATTTTGGCTTTTCTCCATTTGATCCGATGATAGTTTTTGTCGGGAGGATGACTGTTCAAAAGGGTCCTGACTTGCTCGTAGAAGCAATACCAGATGTTTTAAAAGATTTTCCTCAAGCCAAGTTTGTTTTTGTTGGAGATGGTTACATGAAACCTCAACTCGAAAAAAGGGTAGGGGAGCTTAATTTATGGCATGCTGTAAGGTTTACTGGTTTTGTTCCTGATGATTGGAAAACTAAGATAATAAAGGCTGCTGATTGCGTAGTAGTTCCAAGCAGGAACGAACCTTTTGGTATAGTTGTTCTTGAAGCATGGAGCTGTTATAAGCCTGTTATCGCAACTCATAATACAGGAGCTGGTGAGCTAATATGGCATGATGTTACTGGATTAAGAGTTTATCAAGCACCAAACTCAATAGCTTGGGGGATAAAGGAAATTCTAAGAAATCCTGAAAAGGCAAGGTGGATGGGAGCTAACGGAAGGAATGCAGCAGAAAAAGCTTTCAATTGGGATAAAGTGGCAGAAGAAACCTTAAGGATTTATGAGGAAGTTTTAAGATAATTTTATAAGCAAGTTCTTTTAAATTTAAAGCATGAAGTGTTGGTTTTGCGAAAAGGATGCAAGGGGAGTATGCATAGCTTGCGGAAGGGCAGTTTGTTATGAGCATGGCTATAAGCTCGACCAATTCACGCACGCAAAAAGTGATACTTCAACTGGCTTTACAAGCTACTTTAAAGCTTTTAACGTTTTAAAATGCTCTGATTGTAAGTTAGAATGGGAAAGTTGGGAGCAAGGAAAAAGGATAATAAAGTAAACCTAAAATTATTTCATGGAAATTTCAGATATTGTCTTAATTTTCTGCTTTATTTTCCTATTTTTCTTAATTCTTAATGCTGTTTTAAGTATTTCTCAAGAAGATATAGAAGAATTTACTCGAGGAGAATGCAATTTGTCAGAGTTTCTTTGTAAGTTTGGCCAAGCCTTAGGATTACCAAGAGCATGGGTAAACTCAAAAGTTTTTCTAAAATATGTATTTATTCCATTTTTAAGCATTTTCTCAATAATTTACGGAACTTTAACCAATGTAAAAATTTTTCCTGAAAATAGAATTAATGTAATAATTTCAATTCTTATTGCTTTAGTTGTGTTGCAAAGCGGAGCTTTTACTTTTATTGTGGTAGCATTATTCGCAGCTTTGGGCATGTTTTCTGTAATTGTATTTTTCTTCCTTTTTTTCCTAGGAATATTTGCAGTTTTAAAACTTGCTTTAAAGCTTTAACCTGCTTCTATTGTTAGTAAGCTTGGCTTCATCCAACCATAAGGAATTTCTGGAACCCAAACATCAATATTTACTAAAAAAGAATTTGAGGGAAAGAGGATTGATGTAGAGTTCAAAGATTGCTCTACAGTTGTTAAATCACAAGCTGCAAAGTTTGGGTTTGTTCTAGCATCGTATCTGTAAATATAAATTTTTGAGCAATTGTAGTATGCTGCAACACAATGACCACTTAAAGGACCAGAAGTAAAACTGTAAATCCCCCAATCTTCAAAAGCTTGAGTAAAGTTTCCTCCTATTT
>CALIKW010000043.1 GCA_938017915.1 uncultured archaeon
AAAAAGAAAAAAGTGAAGTTGTAAAGGCTCCTCTTGTAAAACAATCGCCCATAAGCTTTGAATGTAGAGTTGAAAAAATGGAAAAGTTTGGAGACCATTTTATTGTCATAGGAAAGGTTTTGAAAGAACATGTAAGAAAAAAAGATTTTAAGCCCTTGCTCCACAAAAGCGGAGAAATTTTTATGGAAGCTTTTGAGCTAAGTTAAAAAAGCTAAATCTTTTTCTTCCAAAACTCATTCACTAGCTTTTTTATCACTCCTTATTCTCTTAAAGCTTGGTGCCCTAAACTTTAAGTCTTCAGTTAAATTCATAAAACTCACTTCCACAACAATTTCTGGCTTTACAAAATGCACTTTTTCCTCAATTCTTTCTTCCTTAAAGTAATTTTTGTTTGTTTGTATTTTTTTGAGCAAAGAAGTTAAAAATTTTAAGTCAGACTCGCTAAAACCTGTACCAACTTTTCCCAAATACGTTAACTTATTTTTAAAGTAAATTCCACACAGCAATGCACCAAAATATTCCTTTCTTATTCCTTCACCTTCAGTAAATCCAACAACTACACAATCCAAACTTTTTAAAACTTTTATCTTTAACCAGTTCTTACTCCTTTTCCCTACTTCACACTTAGAATCCTTCTTCTTCGCAACTATTCCTTCTAGCTCTGCTTTTTTAACTTCCTCAAAAAACTTTACTCCCTTTTCTTCAACCCAGGAAGAAACCAAAATTCTATCACTTTCTTTAACAATTCCTTTAAGAATTTCTTTCCTTTCCATCAAGGGTAAATCTATTAAATCATTCCCATCCAAGTGTAAAATGTCAAAAATTATGAAGGTTGCTGGCATTATTTTTGAAAGTAATTCAATTTTAAATTTGTTGTCAACTTGCTCCCTTTCTGCCAGCTTATAAAAGTTTGGTTTTCCCTTTTCAAAAACACAAATTTCACCGTCAAGAATAACCCTTTTTCCACTCACACAATTTTGAATATCTCTAAGAATTTCTGGATATCTTTTTTCAAAAAAGATTCCCCTTCTATTTAAAAATCTAAAATAATTTTTCTCCAAATCCAAGTAAGCAATTGTTCTAGTACCATCAAATTTAATCTCAAAGATCCAATCTTTTGAATCAAATGGATTTGATAAAAAAGCAAGCATCGGCAATATCTTCACATCCCATAAACTCATTTTCTCACTTAATTCAAAAGTAATACTTTAAATTTACTTAATTCTTAAGCTTTTTTCTCCAATTTCTTTTTTCTTTCTACAGCTTCTACACTTGCCTTAAGCGCTTCCATTAATCCTTTAACTTCTTCCTTAGGAGCTTCCTCAACCTTAATTTCTTTTCCTTCTGCCTTTGCTTTTATTAGTTTCATTAAAGCTTCTGTATAATTATCTTTAAACTTAGATAAGTCAAGCTCTTTTTCAGTAAGTTTTGATATTAGAGCTTGTGCAAGCTTTAGCTCTTCCTCTTTTATAGTTACTAAATGCTTAAGCTCGCTAAACTCTTCAATATCCTTCACTTCTCCTAAGTAATGTAAAACATGCATTACCAAGCCTTTTTTAAAAGCTCTTAAAGCTACTAGGTACTCCTTATTTCTCATAACAACTTTTCCTATAGCAATTTTGTTAGCAACTCTTAGAGCTTCGACAAAAAGAGAATATGCTTTTATTCCCATCTCTTCTGGAACAACGTAATAACTTTTCTCTAAGTACAAAGGATCTATCTGGGAAGCATCCACAAATTCTTGAATCTCTATCATCTTCGTAGTTTTAAGCTTAAGCTTTTCTATATCTTCCTTGGAAATAACAACATACTTTTCCTTTGTTATTTTATAACCCTTTTCTATATCTTCATAAGCAACTTCCTTTTCACATTTAGGGCACCAACGCTTGTAAATTAAAGGAGTATGGCACTCTTTATGCAAATTGTTAAAAGAAATTGCTTTAGATTGAGCTGCCCTATAAACTTTAATCGGAATGTTCACTAGGCCAAAGGAAATTGAGCCAGCAAATATCGCTTTTGCCATCTAAATATTTTTAGGTCTTTAAATACTTTTTCCTTATGTGATGTAATTTATTTTTAACTTATTTGCAACTTTTAAAACTTCTTCAAATTCCTCTTTTGTAATCCTTCTGTTTATATCATTATACTCAAAAGCCCTAAATTCTGGCCTATATTGATCCATAACGTTAACTATGCACTTATCCCTAATATTTTTTGCAATCCATTCTAATACCGGCTTACTACAACACTCAACATGATTAGGCAAAACTAAATGTCTAACAGTAACTTCTGCTTGGTTTGAAGCTATTAAATGATTTCTTGAAACAACTTTAAAGTAATTTTTTACTTTTGAGAGTCTTGAAGCGCATTTGTCATTTCCGTATTTAAAATCTGGTAAGTACAAATCAACTATTCCATCCAAAATTTCCATGCTTTTTTCACTCATGTAAAAGTTTGAATTCCAAATTACAGGAACATTAGCTTCACAATATTTTAAACTTTCAAGAATGTTTAAAAGGTTGGGAGTAGGTTCACCCCCAACAAAGTTAACATTCCTGCAACCTTGCTCCCTTCTTTTCTCCATAATTTTTGCCAACTCTTTTGGCGTAACTAAATAGCCTTCCTCAAGCCATTGACTTATAGTATAATTTTGGCAATACACACAATGAAAATTGCAACCCATGAAGAAAATTGTATGGCTAGGAGTAATATGAGCTTCTTCACCTAAATGAATGTTTTCGGATGAAATTAAGCTTTCTCTTCCAACTTTACATTCACCCTTTTCACCTTCAAGCCTTTTAGCATGACATTTTCTCTCACACAATTCACAAGATTTCAAAATTTCTTTTGTTAACATAATCTTTAAATCGAGTAAAGAATATCTTGGCTTCTCCAAATCCTTAATTTCCAGCTTTCCCTTATCTATAACTTCTTTTATTTCATAAAATTTTTTCATGAGCTTTGAGTGCTCTTTCCACATTTCTTCTTCGCTTAAGCTTTTATCAAAATCAAAAGCTATGCGCTTAGCTATTTGAAACTTTGCTGGCAATTCATTCTTTACAACTTTTACGTACCTTGGTAAGACCTTTTTAACTAAAGGATTTTCTAAAGCTAAAACTGAATCTGGACGGATGAAATGCCAAGCTTCTAGCATAATTATTCCTTAGTAATTTATTTTTATACGCGCAAGAAATACTTAAGTTTGAGTTTCGTATACAAGCTTTTTCAAATTCAGTTGCTCAGAAAAATCAAAAAATAGAATTAATAATTCTGTTAATAAAACTTTTCTATTTGATGAAAATATTGGAAATTAAAAAAGGCCCTAACTATAAAGCGAGTTATGTTAATAAGTTTTGCTTTAATAAAAATTTCAATGCAGTTATGTAAATGCTTTTATTGTTAATCCTTCTTTTTTCCTCTTTGTCATGAGAAATTACATAACCTTTATTACCCTAAACCTTTTCATAAAAGCTAATAATCTTCTATATCAATCTTCCCATATTTTACTTCAATTGGTATAACTTCTCACCCATAAATTTCTCTTTTTTTAAATTCTATTTTAAATTCTATTTTAAATTCTTCCTTCCACCATGGGTTAAAGTCTTGAAGGGCCTCTTTATTATAAGCTTGTCTTTTTACTTAAACACAAATTAATAAAACGCAAAAAAAGAAAAAAACTGCAAAAAAATTTAGCTAAAAATCCAAAGAGAAGAATTCCGTAAAATGTTAGAACTCATTTTTTAGAATACGATTGCTTATTTATAATAAGCATTTAATACTTTAACTATTAAATAATCTGCACCTGCTTGAAGAGTATAAATTAAATCATACTCAACAAAACTAGAATTAACATGAACCAAAGCTTCAGCCTTTGGCAAATGCTCACCTTCTCTTATCAATTCAGAAAATCCGTTTCCGTAAGAAGTTTCTGGTATATCGTCAAAAATTACGGAAGAATCTTCTGGTATAATATTCGCATTATTTTCTTTAAAAATC
>CALIKW010000044.1 GCA_938017915.1 uncultured archaeon
TGTGTTGGCAAAATCAGCTTTTTCAAGGTTTTTCTTCAATTCATCACTTCCAAACACTCTTACAAAATCTCTAAAAGTGAGCGGTAAAAATTCTCTTATTTTTATAGGCCTTCCTGGGAAGCTTTCCCTTTTTAAGGCTATGGAAGAAGAGCCTGTGATGTAAAATATTTTTTCTTTAGATAAAGGAGAATCAAGAATGTATTTTACAGCTTTTTCCCAATTTTCTACAAAACTTACTTCATCAAGAAAAACATATTTCTCACCTTCTACAAGCATATCTAACTTTCTAAGAAGCTCAGGAATTTCCTCGAAACTTCTTAGGATCTCGCAGCTGAAATAGAAGATTTTTTTAGGGTCACAGCCTCTATTGAGCAAATCATAAATCAAAATTTTAAAAAAAGTTGTTTTACCAGTTTGCCTTGGCCCGAAGAAAAGGATGTTAAATTTTTTCTTCAAATTTGTATAGCAATTTATTTCTTCTAGAAAGAGCTTCTCTAACTTTTTCGTCTTCCAAAATTTTGTCTTTGGCTATCCACCATGGGTTTTGTTCTCTCATTATTTCTTCTAACAGATTGATAATTAAATGTCAATATTTTTAAATTTTTTGTTAATAAAGTGTCGATATTTGCAAAAAAGTACCTACTTTTCAGAGCAGACTTCCTTTAAAATTTAAATTTTTTACGTTATTACAAACATGGAAAGTACATTACTCCAACATAAACAAAAATGGCGCATACTTAAATTCTTTAATCAAATTGCTTTCTTTCACAGTGTTGTGTTGAAATCTCGCTTATAAATTTTGAATCTTTATATTCACGCCCAGGCAGGGATTTGAACCCTGAAGGGGCAAAGCCCCACCAGCTCTCCAGGCTGGCGCCCTACCAGATTAGGCGACCTGGGCACTTATAACTAATTAAAAAGAAAGTTTTTTTCTTTTTTAAACTTTAACTATTTTATTTCTTTCCCATTTTTCGTATTCTTTTCTTCTCGGATAAACGCAACCTGCATCTCCTACGTCATACTTACATCCAGAACATTCCCAGAACTCAACTTCCCTTGGAGGATTGTACTTTTCACATTTTCTTTTTGGCGTATCCCCAAGAATTTTTCTTATAGTTGTTAAATAATTTTCTTCCAAGACCCTTTCTTTAATTACTTCTTCCTAAAAATAAATTTTTCTATTCTAAAATGTATAGCATGGGAATTAAACATAATGAAATTTTAATAAGATACGGAGAAATTTTCTTAAAATCTGAAGCAGTCAGAAGAATTTACGAGAAAAAGCTAGTCGAAAACATAAAAAACTCTTTGAAAAAAGCTGGAATTGAGTTTGAAGTTTACAGAAAAAGAGGAAGAATTTTTGTCAAAACTGAAGAAATTTTAAAAACTTCCAAAATTTTGAAAAAAGTTTTTGGCATAGTTTCTTTTTCTCCTTGCGTTCACTTAAAAACAAGCAAAAAAGAAGAAATAATCGAATTTTTCAGGAAAAATTACATTTATTTTGTTAAACCTAAGAAAACTTTTGCTTTAGAGGTTAAAAGAGTAGGAAAGCATGAATACTCAAGCAAACAATTAGCTGAAGAAATAGGAAAAGTTGTAAGAAGAAAAGTTAACTTATCAAAACCTGACGTAAAAATTTTTGTTGAGGTTAGAGATAACGATACTTATATTTACACAAAAAAGATTAAAGGCTTGGCTGGAATGCCTGTCAGCACCTCAGGGAAAGTTTTATCTTTAATCTCAGGAGGAATAGACTCTCCTGTTTCAAGCTGGCTTGGTATGAAAAGAGGTTGTAAGGTAGTTTTTATTCATTTTCATTCTTTTCCTCTTGTTTCAAGAGCAAGTATAGATAAAGCTAAAGAGTTGGTTAAGCTTCTGAGCGAATACCAGGGAAAGAGCAAGCTCTACTTAATTCCCTTTTCAAAAATTCAAATGAGAATTAAAACTTTAGCTCCTCCAAAGTACAGAATAATTCTTTACAGAAGAGCTATGGTAAGAATTTCAGAAATTGTTGCAAAAAAAGAAAACGCAAAAGCTTTAGTAACAGGAGAAAGCTTAGCTCAAGTTTCTTCTCAAACTTTAGATAATTTGGGAGTTATAAACGAAGCAGCAACCTTACCAATTTTAAGACCTTTGATAGGAATGGATAAGAATGAGATAGTAGAAATTGCTAAAAAAATTAAGAGTTATGAAATTTCTATCAAGCCACAAGAAGATTGTTGCACTTTATTTACTCCCAAGCATCCAGCAACAAAAGCAAGGCTTGAAATTATAAAAAATATTGAAAAAAGGTTAAAACTTGAAAAGTTAATTGAGGAAACGATTAAAGAGGCTAAAGTAGAAGTAATAAGCTAAATCAAGAGCTTAAAAATTTTTCTTGGCACTTAGGGCATCTTAAATATTCATGATAACCGTGAAGATAATCTATAAAGTAACCATGTTTAGAGCAATAGCTGTAATAATATTCAGTAATTCCATAGCCATAAGGGTCTGTTCTGAAGGCTGGGTATTTTCCAAGTAAACGAATTAAAATTCTTTTCCACAAGGGAATTTCTTCTTTTTTAATTATTCTGCATAAATGCGACATATTTTTTATATCCTTTAAAAAAAAGATAAAATTTTCTGTAAAAGAAACGTTTAAATTAAGTTTTCTCTTAATTTAACTCATGAATGATAGGAAAATTCCTCCAGAAGATAAAGTTAAGGAAGCTATACTACAAGTTTTAAAATCAAGGCTTAAGGTTGAGTCACAAGAAGAGTTAGCAAGTCTTGTTTTAAGATTGCTCAAAAAGGAAGAAAAAAGCTACACACTTTCCCCTACAAGAGTAAAAAGAATAGCTTTGCTCATTCCGGAAATTGAGGTTAAGGCAAAAACTAAGAAAACAATAAAAATGCAGAAAATTGACAAATGCCCGATTTGTGAGTCTGAAATAGAAGAATTAAAGGCAAAAAATTTGCTCAACAAAGAAATAGTTATTGGATATAGGTGTAAAAAATGCGCTTACCAGAGTGATTTAGAAGCTTTCATGCCGATGAAGTATATTTTCTTATTAAGAAACGTTTAATTTGTTTTACATGTCATACGTATTAAGAAAGAACTACATACGATAAGAGGATTAGAAGAAATCTATATGAAGTTTAGAGAAAGGCTTTGGCTTAAAGAATGAAGGTAGGGGAAGCATTAAATTTAGCGATGAAAGAGTGGCTTAAGAAAGAAAATGGGGAAAAAGAAATTAACCCTAAAAATTTGCTAAAAATTAAGCCCTTTGATTTGGGAAAAGGAACTGAAAGAAATTGATAAAATTATATAGAAGATTTTATTAAAGTGAGATAACCTAATGAAGTACATAGAACTACTTCAGTGATAAACTTTTCTTAGTTAAAATACAAAAAATTGTTATGCCAGAGTTTACTCCAGAAGAAGGAGAAGAGATAATAGAAAAGATAAAACCAAGTAAACGATTGCTTTTTTATTTTATCCTTGCAGGTCTTATGAGGTCTGGGCTATTTAGGCCAGCTCATGGTCCAGAGATTATATCTGCTTGGGTTATTCTTCTTATTTCGCTCTTTTTAATATTAACTCTTTTCGTCATAGTAGTAATGTTACTTCAAGGAATACCTCTAATCTCGCCCTCTGACATAGGTCCTGGTTATATTCTGGGCGCACTCATTCTTTTTAGTATTGTTGATGCCATTTTCTTAACAATACCTTATCTCATGTACAAGCGACGTATCTACTATATTACAAACAAAAGAATAGTAATCATGAAAGGTGTTATTCGTTCTAGCATGTTATCAATTCCTTTGGGGCGTATAACTCCATCTTCCATTTGGATTTCTAATACATTTCTTGAAAGAATATGTGGATTTCGCAGCATATATTTCGGTGATGAAAAAATAAACCCAACAAAATCCATGTTTGTTGAAAGAGGTAGTATAGGAGATTTACCAATATTATATGCAGTTCCGGAACCTGAAAGAGTAAAAGAATTAATACTAAATCTTGCAAAAAGTTCTTAAGTAATAATTTTCAGTAGTTTTTTAATTTTAGTCTGTTTACAACTGTAGTTTATTATAATTCGATCCAATAATATACATTTAAAGGGATACCAAGTTTAATTACAAAATTTAATCAAATCTTTTCAAGCCAAACTTGAAAAATAGAAAAGAGATTAGAGAAAAGATAATTAAAACTAAGTAAATGCTTGGAGAGAGAATTACGAGGAGGAAATAGGGAGCAAAAAGTAGGGAAAAAATTAAAATCCTCCTAACATCAAAAAGCAAGCTAACTTCTAAACCT
>CALIKW010000045.1 GCA_938017915.1 uncultured archaeon
GAAAATTTGAACGAAATTGGAAAAAATTTTGAAAGTTTTGAGATAAAAATAAAGGGGATAAAGCTTATACCAACTAAAAATTTTGTAAGAGTTATTGCTTTGAATGTATTTGATGAAAGAGAAATTTCTGAAGGACTAAGGCTTGAAATTTTGAATAAAGTAGGTGGTGATTCCAAACCACTTCACTTAACACTTTGTAGGATTAAAAGTATGGAGAGAAAAAAATTTTTTGAAAATATTGAAAAGGTAAAGGATTTTTATGTTGGAAGTTTTTGGTTAAAATCGATTCAACTGATAAAAAGCGAGTTGAGCAAAAAAGGTCCTAGCTATAAAGTGATGCATGAAGTTAAATTAAAATAAATTCTTTCGATTCCTTCTTTTCTACCGGTATTCTTGCCTTTAAAGATTTAAAAATTTCCTTGCTAGTTAATTCTTCCACTTCTTTTCCATCTGGAGCTCTTGCAACATAATCTATTTCGCACATCTGCAAAAGTTTTTTAAGGATTAGTTCACCCCCTCTATCACCATCTATGAAAGCTGTTGTAACTTTTTTCTTGCTTAACTCTACTATTGCTTCAGGAATAGAAACCCCGTTTATGGCAATTGCATTCCTTATCCCATTTTTAAGCAAATTTATGACATCCGCCCTTCCTTCCACGATTATTATTTCATCTGAATCAAGAATTTCTGGGCCACAAGGAAGGTTTTGATAAGTTTGAATCTCTTCCTTTCTCAACTCGCTCTTTATTTTTTCAACAAGCTCAAGGGTTGAAGGTATTTCATTTTTCATCATTTCTTTCAAAATTTGTTTCCCCCTCTCAACAACATACTTCCTCTTATCTTCTCTCACATCCTTTACACTATTTACCTTAATTTTTGCTTCACAAGGCCCTATTCTTTCTATTGTCTCAAGAGAAGCAGCTATCAAAGAAGTTTGAGAACTATCTAAGCTCGAAGGAATTAATATTTTTCCTTTACTATTCCCTTCTTCATTAATTAGCTCCACTTCTATCCTTCCTATTCTTCCAGATTTTTGTAATTCCCTTAAATCCAAATCTTGGCCTAACAACCCTTCTGTCTGGCCAAAAATAGCCCCTATTACATCAGGTTTCTCTACTATTCCTTTGCAGGAAAATTCTGCTTCTATTAAATATTTTATCACAGATTGAGCAAGCTTTGCCATTATAATCATCCTCCATAAACTTTAAAATAAACTTAAGTTCTTCTATTTTCCTTATACATAGTAAATTTCTTAATATCTTCCTTTCATTCCAATCAACTTTAATTCCATTAGCCATAAGAAAGTGACTAAGCTCTTTTGCTAATTTCTCCCCTTCTTCATCAAAATCCGTTAAAATTACTACCTTTTCTTTATTTATTTTCTTCAAGAGCGAATGAAAATTTTTTCCTGAAATTTCAAGAATATTTTTAAATCCAAACTTTTCCATAACTTCCCTATCTTTTTTCCCTTCTACAATTATTTGAAGGTCGCTAATATTCCTTATCTCTTTTTCTATTTTTTCTAAAAATGAAGAAATCATCTTACTCCTCTTCTTTAATTCCTTCCTTGCAAGAACTGCAAAGCCATTGGCCATTTACATATTCAAGCTCTTCGTCATAATTTCCGCATGCATCACAAATTCCTGACATTTTTCTCTCTACTATTTCTATCGGAGTTTCTTTCATTCTAAGTCTGTACTCCAACAACTCTATCATTTCTGGTGCGCTCCTAGCAATATCTGTTAAGGAAATTAGGCCAACAACCTTTCCCTTATCGACAACAGGAAGTCTATGAATGTTATTCCTTTTTATTTTGTTTGCCGCATCTATAATGCTGTCTGTTGGTTTGATTGTAACTAAAGGAGAGCTCATTATATCTTTTACCAAAACTTCGCTTGCTTTTTTATCCTTAACTAAAACCTTATTTATAAGGTCGCTGTCAGAAACTATTCCAACAGGCACTCCATTTTTAGTAACTACCAAGCAACCTTTCCTGTACTTTTTCATCTTTTCTCCTGCAGCCTTTGCTGTTTCATTTATATCTATAACTATAACTGGCTTGGACATAACATCTTTTACTTGAATTACCATGGCATCAACCTAATTTTGTTTTAGTTTTCATTGGTTAAAAAAGTTTTTAAATCTATACCATCCTCTTTACTTATTTTCTTTTTTGGACTTAAAATTCTTATTTTATTATAACCAAAATCAACCACTAAATAAAACGGAAAACCCTCTAACTTTTTTTTCATATACCCATAATAATAAAAAATTTTATCTCTTGAGGATTTGACCTGAAGAAGAATACACCTTCCTTTCCTTAAGCAAACTAGGTCTGCTTCACCTAAACTACCTCCTGCCCTCACAACTCTCCAACCTTTATCCTCAAAAATCTTCCTTATCTTTCTCTCAACAACATATCCTTTCCTTTTTGAAAATACCATATTTAATAAAATAAATTTTAAATTAAAATTAAGTGAGTAAATGAAAATTTTGATTTTGAGCGATATTCATAATGATGTAGAAAATCTAATGAAATTTTTGGATGAACTTAAAAATGTTAAATTTGATGTTTTAATTTGTCCTGGTGATTTAACAGATACCCTAACACCAAAAGGTTTTACTAAGGAAGAAATAGGGAAGCTTATAATAGAAGAATTTAAGGTTTTTAAGAAAAAGATCCTTGTAGTTCCAGGAAATCAAGATAAAGAATTGATCAAGTTTTTTGAAAATGAAGGGATGAGCTTGCACGGAAAAGGGAAAATTATAGGAAATTATGGGTTTTATGGTTTTGGTGGAGCAAGAACCCCATTCCAAACTTCCTTAGAGCCAGGAGAAAAAGAAATAGAAAATGGCTTAAAAAAAGCTTTTAACGAAGTAAAAAAAGTAAGGAAAAAAATTCAAGTAACTCATATACCACCAGCAAGAACAAAAATAGATAAAATATTTACTGGAGCTCATGTTGGCTCTGAAGTTGTTAGAAAATTCATAGAAGAAAAGCAGCCTTTGCTTGCCATAAGTGCTCATGTTCATGAAGCTAGGGGTATAGATGAAATAGGAAAGACTAAAGTGATAAATTCTGGGAGATTTCCAGAAGGCTATTATGGCTTTGTTGAGATAAATGAAGAAATTGAAAAGATTGAAATAATTAATTTAATATAAATTCTTCATCACCAAAAAGTATTTTAAAATGATCAGTAAAAATATTGAATGCTTTTTTTGAGAAGGAGGGTAAAATGAGCAATGAAAATTTGCTTGTAAATGTTTCAGAAAATGAAAATATAGAAAATCCTATTGAAAAAATAAGTGAACTTGCTGAAAAGTTAGATTTTATAGATGTTCAGATTTTAAGGAAGTTTTACATGACTGGTAAGCCATTTCCAAACGATACACAACCTTATTGCTTTCCCTTGCTTTATAAAGAAATGAAAACAAGCAACCGGTTGAAAATAGGTATGGAAGCTTTAAGGAAAAGAATAAATAAGTTGGTTAAATTGAAATTGTTAGAAAAGGTAAAACATTCTAACCCAACTAGCTATAAGCCCATTAAAGAAAAAGTAGAATTTGTTAGAGGAGTTATTCTTAAGTTCTTTATCCTAAATGGTTTAACAAAATTTCTGTGAAATTTCTGAAAAAAGTTTAAGGAAGTAGTATTTTTAATTTTAATTTAAACTTTAAACATTAATATTCAAAAGTTCATAAAAAATGTTTGAATGTTCATAATTTTTGTTTGAAAGTTCATAGTTATAGTTTGAAAGTTCATAAAAAATTAAAATTGATTTAGATTATAAAATCTTAGAACTTGAACTCTTCTTAAAAAAGATATAATAACTTGGAAAAAAATCCTAAAACTCATAAAAATTTAAATGGCTAAAAAATATTTTAAGTATAAACTTTTAGTTCAATAAGTAGGTGATAAAATTAAAAGAGGACGTCCA
>CALIKW010000046.1 GCA_938017915.1 uncultured archaeon
TTTATAAAAGCAAACCAAGCAATACGCTAATTCTAGTATCCTTGGTGTTCTCCCTTATAATTCTTTTTATCTTATTTTCTCCCATAAGCTCTATATTTGAATTAACTCAACTTAACTCGTTTTTCTTAGGCCTTGTTTTCATTATTTTATTAATTTACTTTTTAATTGCTGAAATTTCAAAATCAATTTTTTACAAAAAAATTACTTTTTAGTTATAATGAAGTTAAATAAAATCAAGGAAAATCTTTTGAATACCTGTTAAGAATTGTTCTTTTAGTAAGCAAGTAGTAAGAACCTGTAATTAACCAAAGTAGAGATAGTTTAAAGTACCCACTTCTTTTAAACCTCCTCGTTGAAACATAGCCTTTAGCTTCCCTTACAAATTTTATTTCTCCACATTTTCTTAACTTTAAAGATAGAGCAATATCTTCACACGAAGCTCTATCCTCAGGATAGCCACCAACTTTTTCAAAAGCATCTCTTTTGATAGCTACCGCAGTTCCAAGTTTACTAAAGATTGGCATTTTAATGCTCCTAGCAAAAAAGTTACAAAAATCTTGAAAATAGTAAACAACTTTTGACTTCGTGTCTTTCTCTCTTGGTAGAAGGTCACCATAAGCCGCAACAGTATTATTATCATTAAGATATGGCAAAATTGTATTAAGCCAATTTTTAGGAAGTATAATATCAGCATCCACAAAAAGTAGAATGTTTCCTTTTGCTTTTTTAGCTCCCAAATTCCTTCCTTTAGGCATTATACAATTTTCCACAATAATTTTATCTGCATACTTTTTTGCTATATCTAAAGTTCTATCTTTAGATTCGGAATCTACAACTATTATTTCCTTTTTCTCATAATTTTGCTCTTTCAAGGATTTAAGACAAGCCCCTATATATTCTTCTTCGTTTAGCGTTGTTACTATCATAGACACTAGGTCTCTCATTAATTTTAATTTAAAACTTTTAAAAATTTAAACAAAATATAAAGCAATTCAAAGAAAGTTCGAAACAACTTCCTGATAGTTTTTTAAATTTCCTAGGTTTCATTTTTTGAAACCAAAATATAAATAAGGTTTCATTCAATTTAAAATTATGAATTTAAACGAATTACTTGCCTCAAGCAGGATTAAAAATGCAAAAGAAGTGATGGAAAAGGCCTTTAGAAGTTATCTTACTTACAGACAAAAGTCCTTAGAGAAGATTGACGCAGAAAAATTGAAGAAAGAACTGAGGAAAATAAAAGAAATTTCACTTTCGAATCTGGATGAACTTAAGAAGAAAGCTATAGAAAATTTTAAGAGTCAAGGAATAAAAGTCTTTGAAGCAAAAGATTCTGAAGAAGCAAGAAAAATCTTGCTTAAAATAATTCCAGAAAATGAAAAAATAGTTAAGTCAAAATCTAATGTAATTGAGGAAATTCAACTTAAAAAATTCTTGGAGAAAAGAAATAAAATAATAGAAACTGATTGTGGTGATTTTTTGGTTGAAATTTGTGGAGAAAGCTCAACTCATCCTGTTACTCCTGCTTTACACATTCCAATAGAAAAAATGGTTGAGAAAATAGAAGAAAAGTTCAAAGTTAAACTTGAAAAATCTCCTGAAAAAATTATTGCTTGGGTTAAAGAATACTTGAGAAAAGAAATTTTAACTTCAAAGATTGGTTTGACTGGGGCAAATGCCATTTCTTCTGACGGAGCAATTTTTATACTCGAAAATGAAGGTAACATTTCACTAGTTTCTAAACTTGTTGAAAAGCACATAATAGTTGCTGGAATAGAAAAAATAGTTCCTTCTATGCAAGATGCTATAAGGGTTTGCCAAGCTTTAGCTATTTGGGGAACTGGAACATCTTTACCTTCTTATATAAATATTATCAGTTCGCCTAGCAAAACTGCTGATATTCAAAAAGAAATTGTTTACGGAGCTCATGGCCCAAAAGAAGTTTTTTTGGTTTTGGTAGATAATGGAAGGAGCAAAGTGATAAAAAATGATTTAAGCGAGATTCTTTATTGTATAAATTGTGGCTCTTGCCTTTATTTCTGCCCGATTTACAGACAAATTTTTGATAATTACGGGTATGATTATTTTGGTGGTATCGGAATAGCTAAAACAGCTTTTATAAACGATTTAAAAAAAGCTTTCGAAAGAGGTCTTTACTACTGCACAACTTGCAGATCTTGCAAAGTTAATTGCCCGCTAGAAATTGATACTGCAGAAATTATTAAAAAGTTAAGAGAGATTTCAGTGAACGAAAAAATTGAAACTGAAAGTAATAAAAAAATGATTGAGAATATAAGGGAGTATGGAAACCCGTTTGGAAAAGTGGAAGAAGGTAAGATTCCAAAGGAATTGTATTGTTGCTAGGTGAAAAAATGAAGAAATATATGGTAATAATTAGCTTTTTAATCCTCTTTGCTACTAGCGCTTATGCTCAAGAACTTGGCTATAGCGATAAAATAGAAGAAGCTATTTTTAACTGCAATAATTGTAATGTTTGTCCTGATGGAAAAATTATAAACGAAGGAAAAATATGTATGTATTTCTTCTGGGGCCAAGGTTGTCCGCATTGTGCTGAAGAAAAACCTTTTCTAGAGGAATTAAAGAAAAAATATCCTAATTTAGAAATTCATGAGTTTGAAGTTTACTATCATCCTGAAAATGCAGAATTTTTAAAGCAAGTTTGTGAAAAATATAATACTCAACCTTCTGGTGTTCCTATGACCTTTGTTGGAGACAAAGCTTTTATAGGTTTTTTGAACAGAGGCTTTTATACAAATTCTACAGTTCCAACTTCTGATTCTGTTCTTCTATTTCCTAAAGTTTTAACCATAATGCTTGCTTATGTTTTAAGCATAGTTGTAATAGTCTTTCTTGTTACAAAAAAAGTTAAAATAAGAGTGAAAACATGAAAAAAGTTCTTTTATTAATACCAATCTTATTAATTCCTTCAGCTGTTGCACAAGATTATTACCATCCATTCTTGGGAGATATAAGCAAACTTCCGTTAATTCTAATTGGGTTACTTGCTGGATTAGCTGATGGAATTTTTAACCCTTGCGCCTTATCAGTTCTTTTCTTCATGGTAAGTTATATGCTAGCCTTAGGTTCAAGAAGAAAATTGCTTGTTATAGGAATTTCTTATTCGCTAATCATATTTTTAGTCTATTTTTCCTTTATGTACTTGTTACTCAACGCCATTTCTATAACAACTTATTACATAGGCTACATTCAAATAATTAGATATGCTTTGGGAGGAATTATTATGGTATTCGGCATACTTGAAGTTAAAGATTTCTTCTTTTACGGAAAAGGAATTTCCCTAGAAATTCCAAAATTCGCAAAACCAAAAATAGAAAAACTCGTAAAAGCAGCAACTTTACCTTCTGCAATTCTTTTAGGTTTGTTCGTAAGCTTAGTTGAAATTCCTTGTGCTGGAGCTTTCCCACTCATTTATACTTCTTTTCTTAATTCCTCTCTTTTTGCTGGAAAAATTTCCTGGACAGAAGTTATTTTTTATTTAATTTGGTATAATATTTTCTTCGTTGTTCCTTTGTTAATTCTAACTTTAATTTTTTACTTTGGTTTCTTGAAAGTTGAAGAAGCAGAAAGGAAAAGGATTGAGCTAAGAAAATACATGAGACTAACTGCAGGTATAATTTTAATTAGTTTTGGAATAGCTTTTTTTGTAGGGTGGATATGATGAAATTTTTTGAGAAATTAAAGGGCGGAAACGTATTGTATTATCCAGGCTGCTTAACTAAGTTTGTTGTTAAGGAGCTGGAAGAAAATTACAAAAAAATTTTGAGAAAAATTGTAGATTTTATTGAACTAAAGGATTTGGAAGTTTGTTGTGGTTCTCCTGCTTTAAACGCAGGCTATAAAGAGGATGCAAAAAAACTTGCTGAAAAAAATTTTAAGATTTTTAAAGAACATTCAGTTAAAAAAATAATAACTTCTTGTCCTGCCTGCTTCAAAACTTTCTCTCAAGAATATCCAAAACTATTAGAAAATTGGGATATAGAGGTTAAACATATAACCCAAGCAATTTCAGAAGCTATTAAAAAAGGGAAGATTAAACCAAAAAAAATTGAAGGAAAATTAACATATCATGATCCATGTCATTTGGGAAGGTATGGTAATATATACGAAGAACCAAGAGAAGCTGTAAGACTTGCTGGAGATTTTGTTGAAATGGAATTTAATAGGGAAAATGCTTTTTGTTGTGGTGGGGGAGGGGGGTTAAGGTCAAACTTCCAAAAACTTTCGGAGGAAATTTCAAAAGAAAGAATTAAGCAAGCAGAAGAAGTTAAAGCAAATGTCTTAATAACTGCCTGCCCACTTTGCTACCTTTGCTTGAAAGAAGCAAGCAAAGATATTAAAGTGATGGAATTTTCCCAGATTTTTGAATTAGGATAAAACTGGTTTAAATTTTTCTGAAATTTTTATCACGTTGGTCTTTCCATAACCTTCTTTTTCTATTATACCCCTCCTCCTTAAATTTTCCAGAATTCTAAAAGTCTTAACCTTTCCGAACTTTGCAGATATTTTGCTCTGCAAAACTTTCCCATTATTTTGTATTATTTCTTTTAAGACTTCTTTTTCGTCCTTTGGCAATAGCTCAAGAAAAGTTTCTAAATCCCTTTGAGCTTTTTCCTTACTTTCCTCGATTTTAGGGAAAATTAAGTAATAAACTATGCAACCGACAAAAATTCCAAGAGAAGAAAATGTTGGTATTAAAAGAGGGATTGGGAAAGTACATGTGCATGCAGTCCCTTGATAAATGTGAATTTGAGCATAAAGCGTGCTAAAAGAAACAGCAAAGATAAAGCCTGCTAAAATTATAGTTATTAAAATTACCTTTTCTATTGTCCTCATCAAAAAGTAATTAGTTAAGTATTTATTTAATATCTCTTAACTAAATTCTATGGAATTGTATGACACAATAATAATAGGTGGCTCTTCTGCAGGTTTATCTTCAGCCATTTATGCCTGCAGAAGAAATTTAAAAACTTTAGTTATAACAAAGGAAATTGGAGGACAAGCAGCTGAATCACCAAAGATAGAAAATTATCCAGGCTTTTTAGAAATATCTGGAAGGGAATTGATTGAAAGATTTCAGGAGCAGGCTTTAAAGGCTGGTGCTCAAATAATTTTTGATGAAGTGAAAAGTGTGGAAGAGATAGTAAAAGCTGATAAAATAGAATTTTTGGTTAAGACTTCTTCTGAAAGGGAATTTTTTTCAAAAAGCTTGATTTTAGCTTTTGGCAAAACTCCAAAGAAATTAGAAGTAAAGAATGAGGAAAAATTTTTGGGAAAAGGAATAAGCTATTGTGCAATTTGCGATGGTCCGCTCTTTAAAAATAAAATAGTTGGTGTTGTGGGAGGTGGAAATTCAGCTTTCAGCACAGCTTCTTATTTAAGCTCTATTGCAAAAAAAGTTTACTTAATTCACAGAAGAGAAGAATTCAGAGCTTTTGAAAAAAGTGTGGAAGAATTGAAGAAAAGGGAAAATGTGGAATTTTTGTTAAACTGTGTTGTTAAGGAGGTTAGGGGGGATGATACTTTAAGAAGCTTGCTGATAGAAAATTTAAAAACTGGAGAAGAAATGGAGTTAAGGTGCGATGGACTTTTTGTTGAAATCGGTTCTGAGTTAAAAACAGATTTTGTTAAGCATTTAGTTAAAACTGATGAAGAAGGGCAAATAGTTGTAAACTTGAGATGCCAAACTTTTTATCCTAATTCTGATGAAATAAGGCCAGGAATTTTTGCAGCAGGTGATGTTACGAATATACCTTACAAGCAAGTAGTTGTTTCAGCAGGAACAGGAGCTATAGCAGCTTTAGAAGCTTATAATTATTTATACGGAATTAAAGCAAAATTTTCTGCAGATTGGTGGCATGAATGATAGTTGAAATAAACGAAGATAATTTTGAAGAAGAAGTAATTGAAAAATCCAGTAGCATACCAGTTTTAGTAGATTTTTATGCAAATTGGTGCATGCCCTGCAGAGTACTTTCCCCTATTCTTGAAAAAATTGCAAAGGAATTTGAGGGAAAAATAATATTGGCTAAGATAAATGTGGATAAAGCTTCTAAGCTTGCTGAAAAGTATGGAATAATGGGAATACCTAATGTAAAACTTTTTAAAAATGGAAAAATTGTTGATGAGTTTGTTGGTGCCTTGCCAGAAAAAGAAATAAAGGATTGGCTCAGAAATTTGGGGATAAAATGATTGAAAAGGATGAGTTTGGCCCTGAAAAAATTTTAGAAATTTATAATCCAAAGCTTAGGCTGAACGCTATTTTAGTTATAGACAATACTGCTCTTGGGCCAGGAAAGGGAGGAATAAGGATGACACCGAGCGTTACTAAAGAAGAAGTTTTTAGGTTGGCAAGAGTGATGACATGGAAATGTGCCTTAGCAGAATTACCTTTTGGAGGAGGAAAATCTGGTATAATAGCAAGTGATGAGGAAATTAAGGATAAAAAAAGAAAAAGAGAACTTTTAAAAGTTTTTGGAAAAGCTTTAAGGGGAATAGCACCAGAAACTTACATAGCAGCTCCAGATATAAATACAGGAGAAGAAGAAATGAGATGGTTTGTTGAAGGAAATGGGAATTTAAATTCTGCTACAGGAAAGCCAAAGGATTTGGGTGGTTTACCTCATGAGTTGGGCTTTACAGGCTATGGTGTTTTTCACTCAACTTTAGTTGCTCTTGAATTTTTAGGTTTAGATTTGAATGAAGCGAAAGTAGCAGTAGAAGGTTTTGGTAATGTTGGCTCTTTTGCAGCAAAATTCTTGGCAGAAAAAGGTTTAAAAATTGTTGCTGTAAGTGATAGCAAAGGTTGTATTTATAATGAAAATGGTTTGGATGTTGAAAAGCTAATTAAAATTAAAAAGGAAAGTGGAAAAGTGATTGAATATAAAGAGGGGAAAATTTTGCCAAATTCTGCAATTTATGGTTTGAATGTGGATGTTCTCATACCAGCAGCCTTAGCTGATGTTATAAACTTAGGAAATGTTAATGAAATTAAGGCTAAACTTATAGTAGAAGGTGCAAACATTCCTATAACTTCTGATGCTGAGAAAATTTTGAATGAAAGGAATGTTTTAATAGTTCCTGATTTTATAGCCAATGCGGGTGGAGTAATTTCAAGCTATGCTGAATACATGGGGTTTGAAGAAAAAAAAGCATTCAAGCTTATAGAGGAAAAAATTAAAAAGAACACAAAACTTGTTTTAGAAAAAGCCAGTGAAAAAAACATTTCTCCTCGAGAAGCTGCTCTTGAAATTGCAAAAGAAAGAGTAAGAAGGGCGATGGGTTGAAGGTAGCAATAGTAAGTAAATATAATAAAAATAAATTAGAGAAAATCCTGAAATTGTTTTAAGTTTTGGAGGGGATGGAACAATTTTGTACAGCGAAAGAAAATATCCTTCTGTTCCTAAACTTATCGTAAAATACAATTCTAAAATTTGCAGGAAGTGCGATTATTCCTTTAAAAATTTGAAGAAAATTTTGAAAAAAATTTCAGAAGGAAAGTTTAAGATTCATGAAGAAATTAAGGTCGAGGCAAAATTCAAAGGAAAAAAACTTTTGGGATTGAATGAAATTCAAGTTCACAATAAAATTCCGACAAAAGCTTTGAGATTTTCCCTGTTTGTTAACAGAAAAAAGTTCAGGAACTTAGTGGGAGATGGTGTAATAATTTCAACACCTTTTGGTTCTTCGGCTTATTATTCTTCTACTGGTGGAAAAATATTCAAAAAAGGTATAGGAATTTCCTTTAACAATTTATTTAGGAAGAAAATAAAGAGTTTTGTTGTTGAGGAAAATTCAAAAATTAAAGTTAGAGTAGAAAAAGGAATTGGATTAATACTAGCAGATAATTGTGAGAAATACTTCCAAATTAGAGAAGGGGAAGAAGTTTTAATCAAAAAATCAAGGGAAAACGCAAAGTTTATTTTCGTTTAGTCCTTTTTTTAATCCTTTTCTCAAGAACTTCTGCAAACTTAATTGCAGCCTCTTCTATTTCACTTCCCAAAACCATTGCTACACTTACCAATGCTATTATAGCCCAAATTATTAGGATTATCAAAACAATTCCAGCCAAAGCTGAATGAAACTGCTCTAGTAAAGGTTTGAAAAGTATGAAGAAGAAGGAAGCTAATAGAACATTTGCTAAATTAGTAAAAGACCTTCTTAATCTTAACAGCCTTTCATCCCTTATCCTTTCCCTTTCACTTCCAATATAATATGCTACAAAACCTGCACAAGCATAAGAAATATTTTTTATTTCATTGAAGGAAAGAAGTATGAGAAGAATAAGGGCAAAGATTATTATTAAATTAACCAACCTTGAAGTATCTATATCTAAAATTCTTACTCCTTCTGCTAAAGGAATAAAAATTACCATTCCAAATATCCAGATTAAAATGGCTGAAGAAATTAAAACTATGAACTTTGGGAGGCTTTTTCTCAACCTTTTAGCAGAATCTATATAAACTTCTTCTATACTTTCCATTATGAAAAGTTTATGTAGAAAAGTTTAAAAATTTTGTTATCCAAGTATTGATAGTGGAATATAAAAGAGGAGGTTGATTTTAACCGATTGATGACTATTTCTTAACCTATTCAGGTTGGCTGAATAGTTAATTTAAGGAGGTTTTAAAATGAGAGTTAGAAGTGAAAGAAGGTTCGGGAGAGTAGATTTACCTAAACCAGTAAAAGTAGGGGAAGAATATGATGTTGAAATAAACGAAGTGGGTTCAAAGGGTGATGGAATAGCTAGAGTAAAGAACTTTGTGGTTTTCGTAAATGGAACAAAAAAGGGGGATAAAGTTCGTATAAGAAGAAAGGAAGTTAGAAACAGGTTTGCTATAGGTGAAAAAACCGAGCCTTCTGAAGAAGAAAGTGAAGAATAAGTTTACTTTTCTGCTTTTTTTATTTTTAAAATCCAGAGGAAATTATTCTCCTAGATTTTGGTAGTAGATTTTTTACTCCATCTTCTAAAGCTAAGCTACATGCTAAAATATCATTTCCCCTTTTAATTATAACAAAATTATGTGGCTCGCAATTTTCTGGAATTTTGATTTTTAAGTCTCTTCCTTCCATAAACTTCCTTGCCTCATTTTCATTCAACTCCAAAACGTTTTTCACAGCATTTTTTCCTACAATCTGGGCTCCCTCAGGAGATAAGTGTATTTTCTCATTTCTTTTAATCTTCCCGAAGTAAAGACCAAAAGAATTTACTTTAAGTTTTTTTAAATCTATTTCAAAAATTTTTTTGCTACACAACCATATTTTATTTTCCTTTCCCTCTAAAATTACATAATTTCTCAAATCTACTTTAGCTCCGTAGTTTTTACTAATCATTCTTTCCAACTCTTCTTTTGGATAAACTTTTATTTTCTCAACTTGCATATGAAAAATCCCTCCTTTTCTCTCGGAATAATCCTTATTGCTTTTTTTACCTCTTTGCTAAAAACATTTCCGTTCCAGCTTCCCAAACCTTCTATATATTCTATTCCCTTAATTTTTATCTCTTCTGCCTCCAGTCCAAGCTTTTTTATACCAAAGTCAATTATTTGTTCATTTTCTTCTGGCTCAAGCGAGCAAGTTGAATAAACCAAAATTCAATCCTTTTCTAAACATTTTGAAGCAGAAATCAAAAGCCTTTTTTGGATTTTTGTTAAGTAGTTTAAAGTGTACTTCCCAATTTGTTGGAAGATTCTTGGATTAAGGCTTCCGCTCCCACTACAAGGAACATCTAACAAAATTTTTTCAAATTTTAATCCAGTCTTCCAGAATTTACTTCCATCCATCATCGTAATAATAGTATTAACAACTCCCATTCTTTGCAAATTTCCCTTAAGTGCTCTTATCCTCTTTACTTTCACGTCATTAGCTATTATAACTCCTGTATTTTCCATTAACTGGGCGATTTGAGTTGACTTTGCTCCTGGTGCTGCACATAAATCTAATATTATTTCATCTTTTTTCGGTTCAAGAATCAAGGGAGGAAGCATACTAGAAACATTTTGAATAAAGAAGTATCCAATTTGATGCTCTATAGTTTTGCTTATATTTTCACTTGCTTCTACATAAAACCCTTCATCATACCACTCCAAACCTTTAAGCTTCCAACTCCTTTCTTCAGCTTTCTTTTTAAAATCTTTCACAGAAATTTTAATGGTATTTATCCTTATGGATTGAGGCAAAATTTTTAAAAATTCGAAAAACTCCTTCCCGTATATTTTCCTATACCTTTCTATTTGAAAATCCTTAAGCAAGAATTCCATGCTAATTATATTATTTGAAGAAGCTCCTTTAACCTAATTTCCTTTACACCTTTTAAAGCCATCTCTCTTTTAGCTTTAACTTCTGCTTTTTTATTCACACCCTTACAACAATCTTTTATTAAAAATACCTTAAACCCATTTTTAATTCCATCCAAGGCTGTTGCTTTCACGCAATATTCAGTAGCTACTCCACCCACAAAAATTTCACTCACACCCTTTTTTCTTAAAATTTTTTCTAATTCCGTATCTTCAAAAGCAGAATAACCTTCTTTATTTTTATCCTTTCCCTTAGAGATTATGATAGAATTTTTAGGAATTTTCAAATTTTCATTAAATTCCGAACCTTCTGTATTATGAACACAATGCCTAGGCCATTTGCCACCATACTCTTTAAAGGATGAATGGTTAAAAGGATGCCAATCTCTTGTTAAAATTACTGGAAAACCTTTTTTTGAA
>CALIKW010000047.1 GCA_938017915.1 uncultured archaeon
TTATAGATGAGAAAGGAAGTGGAAATACTTGGATAGGAAGAAACTACTGTTATAAGCCTATAGTGATTGAAGGAGAAGAAATTTTAGGAAAATTTGTTAAAGTAAAAATAGAAAAAGCAGAGAAAAATTATTTAAAAGGTACTTTAATTTAATCATTTCAAAATTTTTCCTGTTTCCATATACCATAAGTATAAATCCAACTCAGCTAAACTTAAATCGAGCTTCCTTGCAATATTACTTAAAACATTCTCTATCTCTAAATATTTTTTCTTGGTTAAATTCTTTGGCCTTTTTACGATATTGCTCTTCTCTAACAAGTTAAGAATATGGAAATCTATTATTGCTAAATTTTTAAAACCTATGTTTCTTAAAAAGTGACTTGCCTCCTTATAACCAATTCCTTTTATATTTTTAGATAACCATTCTCTTGCTTCTTTCTCGTCAGCAAAAGATTTTATTATTTTCTTTATCGAATTTTTATACCTTCTTGCTTTGATTATGTACTCTGCTCTCGTCTTAGGAAAGCGATGACCAAGCTTTTTAAGTTCTTTCTCCAATTCCCTTTTGCTCAAACTTAAAAATTTATTCCCAATTTTTTCATGTATTTCTATAGCTCTTTTTGCGTTAAAATTTGCAGTTAAAATGCAAAAACAAAGCTCAAGGAAAATTTTCTTATTAGATTTTCCATTTTTTTCAAATTCTTTAATTCTTCTCCTTACCAAATCACCAATTTCATTTTTCAAAATTTTAATTTTTTCTATCATCAAACCACTTTGAAATCAACCAAAAATCCATCTTTAGCTTCTTCAATACTTTTTATTTCTACTTTAACTTTTTGTTCTTCCAAAAAAATTTTTAAATCCTCAAAATAATCGTAAACACCACAACTAAAGCAAAAAGGGCCAGTAAACTTTACTTTCAAGATTTTATTTTTAAAAGAAATTAACTTTGCACTAGCTTCTGGAGCTCTTAATTTGTTAAATTCTTCTATCCCCCTCTTTATTCTATTTTTCATAAAATTCATTAAGGATATTAATTATAAAGTTTTATGTGAGCAGAAAAATTTATGTTATTCAAAAGCATCAAGCAAGAAAACTTCACTTTGACTTAAGACTTGAAATGAATAACGTGCTTAAAAGCTGGGCTATACCAAAAGAGCCTTTGAATAAAAAAGGGATAAAGAGACTTGCTGTTCAAGTAGAAGATCATGATTTAGATTATGCCAATTTCGAGGGAACAATTCCAGAAGGTTTTTATGGTGCTGGAAAAGTTGAAATTTGGGATAAAGGAACTTATGAGCTAGAAAAATTGGAAGAAGGAAAAATAGTTTTTAAAATATACGGAGAAAAGCTTAAAGGAAAATTTTGCTTAATAAAACTAAAAAAAGAAAATTACTGGATATTTTTTAAAATTTGAAAAATCTATAAAAAAGTTGATAAAAGTTTAAATACTTGCTTAGAAAATTATTTACTTATAGAGAAATGAAAGGAAAAGGATGTTCGGTCCGCATTTAACTTTAGATTTGTATGAGTGTGATGAAGAAAAACTTTCTGACATAAATTTTATTTACAGAATTTTAGATGAGCTTCCTGATTTAATGGAAATGCGTAAGATTTCTTCTCCTCAAGTTGTTCTTCATAAAGGAAATCCAAACTCATTTGATAAAGGTGGCATTTCTGGCTTTGTTTTAATTGCAGAAAGTCATGTAAGCATTCATACTTTTATAGGTTATGGTTTTGCAAGTATAGATGTTTTTTCTTGCAAGCCATTTAATAAAGAAAAAATTAAAAATTATTTGATTGAAAATTTTGGCGCAAAAAAAGTAGAGGAAAATTTCATAGAAAGGGGGAAGGAATTTCCAAAAGATGTTAAGAAAGCTAGAGAAATTTTTCCAAAAGAAAGAAAGCAAATTTTGAAATTCCTCAAATAATAAGTTAGAGAAGATGAACCAAAACAAGAAAGCATTTTTATTCAAAGCATCGATTCGTTCGTTAGCGGAATACTTACCATACTTTTGCCTTTACTAATGCTTGAAAGAAAGATAGACATAATTTCTATTGGCTTAATTTATTCAGCTTTACCAATAATTTTTCAGTTAACAAGACTTGCCTTTTCAATTTTATCAGATTTCATAGGAAGAAAAATATTTTTTCTCTTAAACGGGGTCTTAAGGGTTTTCTATACCTTAATTTATTACTTTGCTTTTTCTCCACTAGAATTTTTATTCGGTAAAATTGCAGAAGGGACGAGCAGTGCTTCACTCTGGGCAGTTAACAGACCTTTTATCCTAGAACAAAATAAGGAAAAATGGAAAAATTTAGTAAAAATGAGAATCTTTGATTTCATTCCAGAAGCTTTGGGCACTTTATTGGCAGGATTTCTTATAACTTTTCTCTTATATTCAAACACACTAATCTTTTGTATTTTCATAAGTTTTTTATCAATTCCCGTTTCACTAAAAATTATTGAAAAAAAGAAAAAAGGTCTGGAAATAAAAGAACTTTTTGAAATTTTAAATTTAAGCAAAAAAACCAAACTTTTCAAAAGAGCTTTAATTATATTCTTTATTTTAGGCTTATCCCTCGGCTTAACAGCTTACTATGTATTTCCCCTTTTCTTGAAAGAAAATGGCTATAGCACAGAAGCTATAGGAATAATTCTTGGAATTCAAGTGCTTATAAACGGGATTTCTCTTCCTTACTTAACCAAGAAGCTAAACTTTAAAAAAATAGTAATTTATGGGGCGATCCTTTACTCTACTTTTCTTTTCTTGCTCTGTTTTATGAAAAATTTTTGGGTAGGCTTAATTTTAATTCTCTTAGGAATTGCCAATGGACTTCTGTCTATAGGAATTGAAGCAGTATTTTCGAGAGTTGCCACAAACAATTTTGCCTATGGTACAGATGTTGGTTTGTTAATGACAACTTTTCATGTAGGAAGGACGATCAGCCTAATTTTTTCAGGTTTTTTAATATCTTTATTCAGCTTCTCCCTACTTTTCATTTTTTCTGCTTTAATTTTCCTAATTTACTCCTTTTTACTACTCCACTATTTTTAAAAAGTCAAGTTTTCTTCAAA
>CALIKW010000048.1 GCA_938017915.1 uncultured archaeon
GTTTGGAATTGGGGTGGTGGTTGGATAACTTCAATTTTGTTAATAGCTTTTCTAATAGCCTTACCAATTTTCAGAATTTTTGAAAATTTTGTTCACACCTTTTCATTCAAAATTGACTTTAAGAAAATTTATGAGGAGTGGGTTGATGTTAACAGTATTATTTTCATAATAATAGGAATTTCAAGCATTTTGACCTTCCTCCTTTTCAACTTTTCAATTTTTCATTCTTTCTTTGGTGGCTTAGCTTTTACTGGCTTGGCAGCTTTGGCAAGATGGTTGGTTTTAATTTTATCTGTGGTTTGGCTAGGCTTTTCCTCTTTCCATTTCATCTCTTCAATTTCAAAAAAACCTTTAAAGGAAAAAGCTTACTCTTTTTTCCAGATTTTAATTTCTGCTTTTATGTTTTACTTCCTCTTTTCAGCTTTTAGCATAACTCCAATAAAACCTTTAATAGTTAACATTTCTGTGGCAGAGCTTCAGCCAATAAACATTTTTTCCTCTCAAGGATTCATGGCGGTAGCAGGAAGGGTTGGTTTATTGCCAACCATTTTGGCTTTTGGTTTGTTTGGTTTAGCTTTGTACAAAATATGGAAAAAGGAGCAGATTTTAATAGAAGAGGTTTTCTTCTTTGTTTGGCTTTTAACCATGTTTTACTTAATTTCTCGCGGCGTAAGGTTTTCCTTACAATTTTCAATAGCAGCTTGCGTGGCAGCAGGTTATGTTATAGGGCATTACAAAAAATATCCGGAAATTTTGCTAATAATTTTAACGCTAAGCTTAACTTTTCTAAGGGATATTTTAGCAAGGAATTTTTTTGAAATTTTAGGATTTTTATTTATCTTAGCACTTCCTTTCTTAATTTTGTACAAAAAAGATCAAAGACTTACAAGAATTTTTGTTTTTGGTTTGTTCGCTTTTCAAGCTTTATTCTTTTTATCAACTTCAATTCAAGTTGGTCAAGCTTCTGGAATGGAAATAAGTAAAAACTGGTATGATGCGATGGATTGGTTAGTAAAGAATGCAGATAAAGATGCGATGATAACAACTTGGTGGGATCCTGGTCATATATTAGCAGGCTACAGTTATTATAAAGGAAAACCATTAAGAGTTCATGCAGACGGAGCACATTGTGGGGATTGTTATCCTTATAATCATGATGTAAGAATAAGGGATATGGGAAGAATTTTCTCAACTAGTAATGAAACAGAAGCTATAGAAATTTTGAAAAAGTATAAGCAGTTAAGTAAAGAGCAATGCGAAGAAGCTAAAAAAATTTTTCCCCAAATGCCAGAAGAAGCCTGCAAGCCAGTTAGCGATTTTTACATAATAGCTTCATCTGACTTAATAGGAAAATATTTCTGGCTAAGCTGTTTTGGAAGTTTTGATTATGAGTTGTGGGAGAAAAGCAATGGACAAGAATGGAGATGTGATGGAAGGAACTTCATCCAACTTCCATTTTCAGGTCAAGACCAATTCGGAAATTTGGTTTACGGAAAAATTTTGACTTTAACTATGAAGGATAATAAAGTTGTGGCTGTAATTAATGTTCCTGAGCAGGGAATAAGGAATGCTTTAGTTAAGGAAATAGTTTATTACCAGCGTGGAGAAGAGATAAGATACAGGAACGAAACTTATGAAATAGATGGAATGGTTTGGGTTGATCCAGGTTTTGGAATGGTTATTTTCATGGACCCAAAAATTAGGGATTCTATTTTCACTAACATGTTTTTCTTTAACGGAAGAGATTTAAAAAAATTTGAGCTTGTTTACTTTAATCCAGAAGTTAAAATTTTTAAGGCAAGGTTAGAATAATTAAATATGGCAGAATTTTTCACACTTTCTCCCTTTGAAAGAATTTTGAAAAAAGCTGGGGCTAAGAGAGTTTCTAAGGGAGCTATGGAAGAGTTTGCTAGGATAATGGAGGAAAAAATGCTTGAAGTTGCTAAGGAAGCAGCGATTTTAGCAAAACATGCAGGAAGAAAAACGATATTCGATTCTGATGTAAGACTTGCGAGGAAGAAATTAAACTTATAGAAAAACTTTAATTTCTTTTCCCAATATATTTCTATGCAATTGGATAAAATTCTTGAAATTTTGGAGGGAAAAACTGGTTTAAGCAAGGAAGAAATAGAGAAAAGGATAAAGGAGAAGCAGGAGGAATTTTCAGGCCTACTTTCAAAAGAGGGTGCAGCTTTCTTGGTTGCAAGAGATTTGGGAATAGAAGTTAAAGAAACGAGTTTTTTAAACATAAAGGATTTGGTTTCTGGGATGAAAAGGGTTAATATTAAAGGAAGGGTTTTTAAAATTTCTGATGTTCATGAGTTTGAAAGAAGGGATGGAAGTAGAGGAAAAGTAGTAAATATCTTTTTAGCAGACTCTACAGGTTTTGTAAGGTTGCCTTTATGGGATGATAAAGTAGAGCTTGTTAAAGAAGTAAAACTTGGGGATATTATTGAAATTAGGAATGGATTTGCAAGGGAAAACATTTTTGGGGATGTGGAAATTTCTCTTGGAAAATATGGAAAAATAGAAAAAAGTGAAAAGGAATATGATTTACCTTCTGTAGAGGAAATAGAAAAAATGTTCCTTAGATTTCCTGAAAGGAGAGAAATAAAGGATTTGGAAGAAGGGGTTTATGAAATAAAAGGAAGTTTAGTTCAAATCTTTAAAGGAAATTATATATTTTCAATTTGTCCTGTGTGTAAAAATAGCTTGAAAGAAAATAAATGTGAAGAACATGGTGAAGTAAAGCCAGAGCATGCTTTGGTTATTTCAGGAATAATAGATGATGGAAGCAGCAACATAAGAGTAGTGTTTTTTAGAGAAAATGCAGAAAAAATTCTTGGGCTTAAAGCAAGTGATTTGGAAAAAATTGAAAGGGAGGAGAGGGAAAAAATTATTAAGGAAAAGCTTCTTGGCTTAGAATTTGTTTTAAGAGGAAAGGTTAAGAAAAATAAAATTTTTGATAGGGTTGAGTTTATAGTTGATGAAGTAAAGGATTTGGATGTTAAAAAAGAGAGCAAAAAATTAATAGAGGAGCTTAAGAACTACTTAAGTGGGTAACATAGGAAATATATTTATATAGAAAGAAAAGAATTATGGGGAAGAAAAAAATGGTAAAAGAAATTAGGCTTGAGGATATTCCTGGAGTTGGGGAAAAAATAGCAAAGAAGCTAAGAGAGGTTGGCTTTTCTGAGCCAATGACTATAGCAGTTGCCTCACCTTCAGAACTTGCGGCAATTGCTGAAATTGGAGAAGGCCAAGCTGCAAAGATAATAAATGCGGTTAGGCAAATGCTTGATATAGGCTTTGAGCCTGCTGACAAAATTTTAGAGAGAAAAGAAAAAGCTCTAAGAATAACTACTGGAAGCAAAAATTTAGACAATTTATTGGGAGGAGGAATTCAAACTCAAGCAATAACAGAAACTTACGGTGCTTTTGGTTCTGGCAAATGTGTGAGTAAGGATACTCCCATAATTTTTTTCAACGACGATAATTTTCATTTTTCTACGATAGAAGAAGCGTATGAAAATTATAAGTTATTATACGGTGAAAGAAAAAGTGAAGAAGGATTTTTAGTTCCGTTAAAAAACGTTAAGGTTTTAAGCTTAACAGAAAATGGGATAGAAAAAACTAAAGCATCCTTTATTTTTAAGGAATTTGCTCCTAAAATTCTTGAAATTAGAACGCAAAGAGGAAGAATTTTAAGGTTAACCAAGCAGCACAAACTTCTTAGTATAGATGAAAATGGTATGGCATGGAAGCCAAGTGCTCTTTTAAAAGAAGGGGATGCTATAGCTGTTCCAAAAGATATAAACTTCTTACAAAAAAATAAATTAAATGAAGAGGAAGCATACTTCTTAGGTCTCTTTGTTGCAGAAGGAATATGTAATCCTCTTTCTATTACAACTACTAACATTTCAATAAAAAATTGGCTGATTAAATTTATCGAAAAAAGGTTTAACTATAAACCAACAGTTAGAAAAATTAAAAAGAATGGAAAAACAACTTACTTAATTTTACTTAGAAAATCAGCATGCAAACTCTTAAAAGAATTAGCAAGTACGAATGCTTCTTCAAAATTCATTCCATCTGAGATTTTTGCATCTTCTCCTAAGATTGTTAAAAGTTTTATCAAGGGCTATGCACATGGCGCTTATATAGGAAAAAAGGTTGAATTCGTCACAAAAAGCCAGAAGTTAGCAAGTCAATTAGCTTATCTTCTTAAAAGGTTTGGCATAGAGTGCATGCTTAAAGAAAAAATTGTTGGAAATAAAGAGTATTGCAGAGTATTTATCATTGGGTTTGATAGGGAAAAGTTTGGAAAAATAATTAACAAAAGTTATAAAACTACAAATTCTAAGTATAGCTATCCTCAACCAGTTGTAAAGTTTTTGAGAAATGTATATAAAGCAACACTTTCAGGAAATAGAGTAAGGAAAATTATAGGTAAGAGGAATCTTTCACGTGGAGCTTACAGCATACTTGTAAGTAGTTCAAAAACAATTAACCAAAAAACATTTAAAAAAATAGTTAAAGTATTCCTGAAAGGATTTAGAAAGTTAAGAGAAGCTTATGTATTAGCAAATAATTTGGAAAATTTGAAAAAAGAAGAGTTTAGATATCTTATTAAAATAATACCTTTTCCTTACTCCAAGCTCTTAAGTCTGCTTAGCATTAAAAAATCAACGCTGAGAAATTATATTGAAAAAGGATTACCTAAAAATAAAGAAAGAGTTTTAAAAATCAAGTTTGCATTGTTAAAAGAAGTAGTTGAGAGATTGAAAAAACTGGATTTTGCTCTCAAAACTTGTAAAAATATTAGTAACCTCGCTTGGGACAGCATAAAAGAAGTTAAAGAAATTGAGTATAACGATTATGTGTTTGATTTTGTTGTACCAGAAAAGCATACTTTTATAGGTGGTGTTTTACCTACTTTATTCCACAACACACAACTAGGTTTTCAACTTGCAGTTAACGTTCAACTACCAGAAGAAAAAGGTGGGTTAAAAAGAAGTTGCTTGTGGATAGATACTGAAAACACCTTTTCACCTTCCAGAATTTTAAACATAGCAAGAGTGTTAAAGCTTGAGCCGCAAGAAGTACTTAAAAACATTTATGTGGCAAGGGCCTTTAATGCAGAGCATCAAATGCTTTTAGTAGAAAAGGCAAACGAGCTTATAGAAGAAAAAAATGTTGGATTAATAGTTTTAGATTCCTTAACTTCTCACTTTAGGGCAGAATTTATAGGAAGGGGGGAATTAGCTGAAAGACAGCAAAAACTAAATAAGCATTTGCATCATTTACAAAAGCTTGCAGATGCTTATAATTTAGCAGTTTACATAACAAACCAAGTAATGGCAAGGCCAGATGTTTTGTTTGGTGATCCAACAGCTCCTGTAGGTGGGAATGTTCTTGGACATATGTCGACTTATAGAATATATTTAAGAAGAGGAAAAGGAGGAACTAGGATTGCTCGCTTAGTAGATGCACCAGACTTGCCAGAAGGCGAGTGTGTTTTCAAGATTACAGAGCAAGGATTAAAAGATCCTTAAAGCTTGTGATTTTATGGAAATTATTTACAGGGGAGCAGAGGCAATTTTATATCTCGATAATTTTGAAGGAAAAAAAGTTTTGGTTAAGGAAAGAATAGAGAAAAAATACAGAATAAAAGAGATTGATGAAAAATTAAGAAAGTTTAGAACAAGAAAGGAAGTAAATCTTTTAAGAGAAGCAAGAAGTGTTGGAGTTTTTACTCCCCAAGTTTTGCT
>CALIKW010000049.1 GCA_938017915.1 uncultured archaeon
GGAATAGAAGTTTTGGCTGGAAGAATTAAGCCTAACACCATTCTCCTGAGGAAAGATGGTAAAGAAGTTGGAAGTATAAAAGAAATCCAAAAAGAAGGAAAAAACATTCCTGAAGCAAAAGCAGGAGAAAAGGTTGCAATAAGCATGGAAGAACCTACCATAGGAAGACAAATAAAGGAAGGTGATGTACTTTATGTTAATGTGCCGGAAAACGATTTAAATTTAATTTTTTCCGAATTTTCTCATTTACTTAAAGAGGAGGAAATTAAAACTATAGAGGAATTGAAGAAAATCAAATCTTAAGTTTTTCTAAAAATGTCCCATCTAGCAAGTACAACTTTGATTTTCTCAAATCTATAAAATTTTTTGAAATCAAAGGTCTTGCTAACTGGTTTTCTCCCATCTTGTTTAAAATAAGTCCGCCAACAAGTTTATTGAAAGACGGGAGAATTATTACCTCAAGCCTTCCTGCATTTTTAATTTTATACCTTTTCTTTACCATAACCCTGTTAATTCTTGTTTTAACCCAAACTTGCTCAACTATTCTATAACCGAATGAATCTTTAAATTCAATTAAAGGATGGATATGGGCTGTAAACAAAAAGTTACATTTCATTAATTCTTTTGATGGCCATGCATGACCATGAAAAAAACCATATTCTTCCAATTTAAAACCTCTTGAAGAATATACTTCTATACCTTCAGGAAGTAAGTTTTCTATGTTATCATCATGATTCCCTCTTACACAAATCACCTTTACCTTTTTTACTAAATAAGAAAATAGCTTTGGTATTTCTTTCATTTCTCTTAAACTTATTCCAGGAACCTTATGTTTGACATCCCCAAGAACTAAAAGAGTTTTTGCTTTTGTTGTTTTTATTAAAAAGCTTATTGTTTTTCTAAATTTTTCTGCTTGGGGAGGAATTATAATACCTTCTAGATACAATTGATGTTCTAATCCCAAGTGGAGATCGGCTATTACCAAGATTTTTTTATCAGAAATAAATAAAGCAGGATAATCTACTATGAATTTAATTGTCATGATATCTAACTTTTTTCAATTTCTTTATGCATTTTTGATTAATTTCTCTATCTTTTTCAGATATTTTAAGTTTTTTTAAAGATATAATTTAAATTTTGAAAACTTTTAACTGATTGCTATAACCTTAGTAGGCTCGTCTTTTTCCTTATCTCTTTCTAACCTGTAGAAAAAGCCTGTAACCGCATCTTCCAACCTTTCTTCGTGCGAAATGAGAAAAACTTGGTCTACAAGCTCGCCTACTCTTGTTTTTAAGGTTAAAGCCAAATCTTCCCTAGCCTTAGAATCTAAATTGTGTGTAGGCTCATCTAACACAAGCCATCTTAGTTGAGGGGCTAATACCCTAGCAAAAGCAATTCTTAAAGCTAAACAAGCAACACTTCTTTCACCACCAGAAGCAATCCCATCTGCGTTAATAAACCTTCCCATTCTATCTTTAAGTTGAAGAACGTAATCTCCTTCTTCTATGTTAAGCTTAATTTCTAAGTAATCCCTGTAAGGATAAAGAGTAGGCCAAATTTTATTCATCTCGTAATTTACAGCCTCAACAAATTCTTTTCTCATTTCCTCTTGAGTTAGTTTTAAAGCCAGCTCAAAAATTTTCAAATCGCTTATGATTTTTTCCAGTCTTTTTACTTCTTCTCTTTCTTTAGCTACTTGCTTTATTCTTTCTTCATATTCTTTTTTTCTTTGTTCTTTTTCTTCTATTAGTTTTGAATTTTCAGAAATTTTTCCTTCTTTCTCTTTTTCTTCACCAAACAACTCCCTCAACTCCTTTTCTTTTTCTACCAAATTCCTTCCAGCAATTTTCTCTTCAACCTCAGAAATTTTTGTTTCTAAATGCTTAGCTTCTTTCATGAGTTCGCTTAGTCTTTCCTTCCTTTTCTCATAATCCTCAAACTTAGAGTAAATAAACTTAAGTTCGTTTATTCTTTCTCTTGTTTCTTCGTTTAATTTTTCTTTTTTCTCGATTTCTTCTCTTAATTTCTTCAGCTCTTCTTCCTTTTCTTCTAAACTTTTACTTAAATTTTCAAGTTCTCTTTTTGATTTTTCACATTCTTCTTGTTTTACATCAAGATCCTTAACCTCAAAAACTATTCTTTCCACTTTTTTCCTGATTTCATCAAGCTCTTTTAATTCTTTTTCACTTTCACCTTTATTTTTCTTTATTTCTTCAATCCTTTTATTCAATTCCTCCAACAACCTTTCCCTTTCTTCTAAAAGTTTTTTCTTTTTCTCTTCTGTAAGAACAGAGTCACAAACCGGACATTTTCCTGTAAGAGAGGAAAGTCTTTCTATAATTTCTTTTGTTTCTCTTATTTTTCCTTCCAATTCTTTTTCTTCACCAACAAGCTTCTCATACAAACTCTTTTTTTCATCCATAACTTTTTCCAAATTTCCAACAGAACTTTTTATCGTTTCAAACTCATTTTTAAGCTTAAGTTTATCCTCAACTTCTTTTGCAAGCTTTTCAATCTTTTCGTTCAAAAAGCTTATTTCTGTTTTAATCTTTGAAATTAAGGAGGTTAATTTCTCGTAATCGTTCCTTTTTTCTTTTAAACTCTCCTCTAACTCTTTAGCTTTATTTT
>CALIKW010000050.1 GCA_938017915.1 uncultured archaeon
GATGAGCTTGTTAGCAAGTGGGGTATAGGATCTGGTGTAAGTTTGTTCATAGCAGTAGGTGTTTGTTCTTCTATAGTAATAAGAGCTTTATCACCATTTACAGACCCTTATGAAACGAACATGCCTGCAGGTCTTGTATGGAAATTCTTTGCTAGCGTTTTTTCTGGCAATAATTTGAAAGCTATTATAAGCATTCTTCCTTTAATTTCAACTATAACAGTTTTTCTCCTAGTTGTTTACATTCAGGGAATAAGAATAGAGATTCCACTTTCATTTACTGCATTAAGAGGGTTTGGTAGGGTTTGGGACTTGAAATTGCTTTACACAAGCAACATTCCTGTAATCCTTACTGCTGCTTTGTTAGCAAACATTCAGTTAATAAGCAGGATTGGTTTAACTCAAACAGCAGAAGGCCTTAGTTGTGGCTTGCTAGGATGTTACAATCAAGCAGGAGTTCCTGTAAGCGGTTTAATTTTCTACTTAAGCTCACCTTCTGTTTTAGAAATTCAAGTTTTAATGCTTTTAGTGGGATTTTTCTTGTTGCTAGGCTTCTTCATTTCAAAATTTTTAATAAAAGGAAAAACTGTGCTGATGTGCTTAAATTCAATATTTTTCGGAGTTATAGCTTCGATAATTTTAATTAATTCCCTTCCATCTCTTTTCTCATTCGAAAACCTTATTCATTACCTCCCCCCTTTTTTAACATACACAACTTTTATGGTTGTAGGTGCAAGTATTTTTTCTATTTTCTGGGTATCTACAAGTGGCATGGATGCTGCAAGTGTTGCTGAGCAACTTGAAAGTATAGGGATGCAAATTCCAGGATATAGAGCAGATAAAAGAAGTATGGAAAAAGTTTTGAACAGATACATACCAGTCCTTGCTTTTGTTGGTGGTGCTTTAGTTGGATTGCTAGCAGCGTTCGCAGATTTTGCTGGTGTTTTAGGCTCTGGAACAGGCATTTTATTAACTGTGATGATAATATATAATTACTATGAAATGCTCTCAGCAGAAAATCTTGAAGAAGCCCATCCGCTAGTGAGAAAAATAATTGGTGAATGAATGATAGTAGAAGCTTTAATTTCGTTCTTTGATTTTATTTTCTCACCCTTGCTAGTATTAAAGCCGCATATATCCCTTTCCATAATTTCATGTATAATTGCTACTTTAGTTATACTAACAAACAAGCTTTTAGTAAATAGAAAGAAAATGGAGGAAATTAAAAGAAAAATTGAGGAGATAAGAATAAAAATTGCTGAAGCACAAAGAAATGGAAATCAGGAATATGCGAGCAAGCTTTTGGACGAGCTTTTAAAAGTAAACGCAGAGCAATTGAAGCAAACCTTCAAAGCTCTTTTAGTAACTTTAGCCTTAGTAAGTTTTATTTTGCCTTGGGTTAAGCATAAATATGAAGGAATGGCTGTTTTAAACTTACCTTTTTCAATTCCAATAATAGGCTCTTCTCTTTCATGGTTTGTTTGGTATTTTTTAGTTTCTTTTGTAGTGAGCTGGATATTAAGAAAAATTTTTGGTGTTTGAATGAAAAGAGTTAAAGTAAAGCTCCCAAGCAAAAGGATGGTAATAAGGGAGAGAAAGAAAAAGCCGAAAATTCAAAAGTGTGCTATTTGTAAAAAGCCCTTGCATGGCATTCCTAAGCTTAGGGCAACTGAACTTAAAAAACTAGCAAAAAGTGAGAAAAGGGTGGAAAGGCCTTATGGAGGCTATCTTTGCAGTAAATGCGTAAGAGAAATTATGAGAGAAAGAGCTAGAAAGATTGCATAACTTTTATATTCTTTCTTTTACAAAATCTTTTCTATGCCAATAGAAGTGGGGAGGGTTTGCTTAAAAATAGCAGGAAGGGAAGCAGGAAGGTATTGTGTGGTACTGAAAAAAATAGATGATAATTTTGTTCTAATTACAGGACCAAAGCTTTTGACTGGAGTTAGAAGAAAGAAATGCAACATTCAACATCTTGAACCCCTCCCATTTGTTATTGAGGTAAAGGAAGAGGCAAGCGATGAAGAAGTTATAGCTGCTTATGAAAAGGCCAACTTAATAAGAAAATTGAATTTGAAAAAACCTTCTGCTGCTCAGCTTAAGGCTGAAAAGGAAAAAGTTAAGGAAAAAGAAGTTGAAAAGAAAACTGAAAAGAAAAAGGAAGGAAGGAAAAAGAAGAAATAAGCTATTTTGCCAGTATTATAAGGCTTGTTAGATTCTAACATTTAAAATTTTAACAAAAAGAAGAAAAAGCAATAAGTTTTATCTTAAATTTAGAGAAAATGTGGCTAATAAAATGCGAAGAAGAAACAGATCCAAACTATGGAAAAAATCCTAGGAATAGAAGTATAGAAGAACATATTCAAAATTCTATTTTAATAGTGGACAAGCATTCTGGCCCTACTTCTCATCAAATAACACAATGGGTAAGACAGATTTTTAACGTTAAAAGAGCAGGGCACGCAGGCACGCTTGATCCAAAAGTTACTGGAGTTTTGCCAGTAGCTTTAGAGAATGCTACAAAAGCTATGCCTGTTTTAATGGGATTGGATAAAGAATATGTTGGAGTAATGCACTTACATAAGGAAATAAATGAGGATATTTTGAGGAAAACTATAGCTGAAAAATTTTTAGGGAAAGTTATACAACTACCTCCCATAAAATCAGCAGTAGCTAGAAGACCAAGAGAAAGGAAAATTTATTATTTTGATATTTTGGAAATTGATGGGAAGGATGTTTTATTTAAAATCGGATGCGAAGCTGGAACTTATGTAAGAAAAATTGTTCATGACCTTGGCATAACTTTAAGAGTTGGTGCACACATGACAGAACTAAGAAGAACAAAAGTCGGGAATTTTGCTGAGGACCAAGCCTGGCCTTTAATAAAGATTAAGGATGCTTATGAATTTTGGAAAGAGGGTGATGAAAGTTTATTGAGAAAAATTTTGATTCCGGTTGAAGAAGCAATTTCGCATGTTAAAAAAGTTTTTGTAAAAGATTCTGCAATTTACAGCATTACTTGTGGTGCTCCTGTTTATGTAAAAGGAATAACAAGAATTCAAGAAGGAATAGAAAAGGGTGAAATTGTTGCTATTTTTAGTTTAAAAGAAGAGCTAATAGCCTTGGGCATAGCTAAGATGAATAGCAAGGAAATGTTTGAAAGAAAGAAAGGAATTGCAGTGAGAACTGATAGGGTTTTCATGAAAAAGAATGTTTACCCAAAATTAACTTAATTTCAAATTAATTTTCAGATAAGTTAAATATATTTAAATTAAAAACTCTTAAAAGAAGATATGGCTTTGCCAAAAGAATTGCTCCAAATACTTGCATGCCCAAAATGCAAGGAAGAAGTTAAAGAAGTAGGAATGTTTTTGGTTTGCAGTAACTGTAAGCTAGCTTATCCAATCTTAGAGGATGTTCCTGATATGCTTTTAGAAGATGCTTGGGAGTTAGAAAAGGCTGAGAAGGAAAAGTTTAAACATAATTTAAAATTGTGATTTGAATGAAAATTTCGGATTTGAAAGAGGGAATGAGCAACGTAAGTATAGAAGGAAAAATAATTGAAATGTCTGAGCCCAGAAGTGTTACAACAAGATACGGAAAAAGGAACGTGGCTGATGCTTTAATAGAAGATGAAAGCGGGGAAGTGGCTTTAAGCCTTTGGGAAGGGCAAATAAAAGAAGTAAGAGTTGGGGATAGAGTTAGCATAAAAGGTGCATTTGTAACAAGGTTTAGGGAAAAGTTGCAAGTAAACATTCCAAAATCAGGAAAAATTGAAGTTATTAGCCCTTAAGAGCTTTTCCAGTTAATATAACTCCAAGCAAAATTATAGCAGAGCCAAGCACTGTTGCAAAGGTGAGTTCATTCTTCTTAGTTTCAACCATTTCTCTTAAAGCTTCTGCTTGCATTTGTGTTATTGCTTTACTAAAGCTCATTACTGAAGATATTAAAAAGTATGTTATTATGAAACCTGAAATTACTAAGGTAACTCCAACTGCAAATAGCATGTAATCCATGCTATCAATTTAAATTTTGATTTTTTAAATATAAAATGACTCAAGGTCTGATAAAAGATGAAGAGAGCCGGGGTGGCGGAACTAGGCTAACGCGCCAGCCTTGAGTTTTTAAGAAAGCTGGTGGGGCTTTGCCCCTTCTGGGTTCAAATCCCAGCCCCGGCGTTTAATTTTATTTGAGCATCAAAGAAAAAACAAGCTATTAGTTTTAAATTGGCTTAGAAAAAAGATAATTATCATTAATTTTTTAGGTAAATCAAGTGCTCCAAGTCCTCTATTTTATTTTTTCCTATAATAATAGTAGGGGTCTTTTTTACATTTTTCAAATAAGCTAAAATTTTTCCTTCCAATTTGCAAACATCATAAACTTTTAACTCTGCTCCAAGCTTTTCAGAAAGTTTTCGCGCAATTTCTATAGCTTCTTGATCTTTTTCAGGAATTATTTTTAATTTGCAGCTTGAATTGTTAATAAGGCTCCAAGGAATTATATCCCATTTGTCAAGAAGGAAATAATTTTTCAGTAAAGGATAAGAAACAGTAATTTCCTCATTTTTAACATAAACTTCTATCCTTTTTTTCATCATAAGAATTTTAAGCTGAAAATTTTAAATTTTTTATGAAAAATTTAAAAAAGAAAAAGTTCTTGCAATTTTTTCTAATTAGATTTGATTTTACCACTCTTCCTCTTCTTCTGTCTCCTCTTCCTCCTCTTCCCATTCTTCTTCCATTATCTCACTTATTATTTAAGGATTCGAACTAGTATTTAAACCTATTGTTCGACTTCTAAAGTATAAATTTTTTAAATTACAAAAACATTCTTTTACTTAAGTGAAACCTTAGTTTTTAAAAAATGAATTAAGCGCCAGTTGTCTAGCCAGGTAGGACCCGAGCTTCCCAAGCTCGTGACCCGGGTTCAAATTCGAGTAAAAAATTTTACTCGATGAAAATCCCGGCTGGCGCACCATTTGATTAGAATTAGCCCATGAAATATTTTTTTGCTTCTCTTTTTGCAATATCTTCTATTTTTTCTCCATAAATAACTATAAGGCCAATTGCCAAATCCTTTTTCCTACTTTCAATTACTTCTTCCACATCTTTTAAAAATTCGTTTAAATTATTCGATACATTCTTAACATTAAATTTACCCAATTTTATCTTTTTTAAATAAGCTTCTATTTCCCCTTCTCTAACAAAAGTTCCATCAGGTAAAATTAACCCATCTCCGAATTTTTTACATTCTTCAAGGTTCGCTTTGTAAATCATAAATTCTGATAGAAACTTAAAACTTATAAATCTTTTTTAATAAATTTAAATTTCACAACACTTTATTTTAATATTAAAAGTGAGAAAAATGAAGAGAACAGGACCCACAAACCCTTATTTAAAGCAGCTCATAGAAGAATTGAAAAAGAGTTCGAGAGAAATGAAAGCACCAATTTGGTTTGCTTTAGCTGAAAAATTAGAGAAGCCGAGAAGAAAAAGGGTTGAAGTAAATTTATCTCGCATTCAAAGATATTCGCAACCAAACGAGACTGTTGTAGTTCCTGGAGTGGTATTAGGTTCTGGTGAATTAAAAAAACAGGTAAGAGTTGCAGCTTGGCGGTTTAGTGAAAGTGCAAAGAAAAAAATTGAAAAGGCTGGTGGAAAATGTTTAAGCATTTGGGATTTGATGAAGGAAAATCCGAAAGGAAGTAATGTAAAAATATTGACGTGAAATTATGCACTTAAAAAATAAAATAATTCAGGAATTCAGAAAAAATTTTAAGAATTATACAATAGAAGAAGGAAGCCAAAATTTTATTTTCAGGGTAGAGAGTGAGGATGGAAAAATTGTTTACGTTGTTGATTGTATTTTTAAAATAATAAATGAAGCAAAAGGTAAAATTCCTTATGCTCAAAAAAATTTTTGGTATAAAGTGTTTGAGGGATAGCATGATAATTTACGATGCAGAAAATCAAATTCTCGGAAGATTGGCGAGCAAGATAGCAAAGGATCTTTTGAAGGGAGAAAAAGTTTTTGTAGTGAATTGTGAAAAGGCTGTAATTTCAGGAAATCCTAAAAAAATTTTTGAAATCTACTTGCAAAAAATTCAAAGAGGAGATGTGAAGAAAGGGCCTTTTTTTCCTAGAACTCCTGATGGAATTTTTAGAAGAACTGTAAGAGGAATGTTACCATGGAAAAAAGCTAAAGGAAGGAAAGCTTTTAAAAATTTAAAAGTATTTATTGGAATTCCTGATGAATTAAAAGGAATGGAATTTAAGAAAGTTGAAAGTGCAAGTGTAAAAAAATTAAAGTGTAAATTTGTTTACTTGGAAAATCTTTCAACTTTGTTGGGGGCTAAGAAAAGATGGTGAAGGAAAAAATCGTAATAGTTACAGGAAAAAGAAAGGAAGCTATAGCAAGGGGGAAAGTTTCCTTAGGCAAAGGTATTGTTAAAATAAATTCAATTCCTCTTGAAAACTGGGGGAATGAAATGATGAGAATGAAAATAATGGAACCTTTAATTTTGGCAGGAGATGCAGCAAAGAACGTTGATTTTGAGATTAATGTTAGGGGAGGTGGAACAACAGGGCAAGCTGATGCTGTTAGGATGGTTATAGCAAAAGGTTTGGTTGAGTTTTTGAAAAGTAAAGAGCTTAAGGAAAAATTTTTGAAATACGATAGAAATTTGTTAGTTTTTGATTATAGGAGATGCGAGCCACATCACGCAAGTGGAAGGGGTGCAAGCAAAAGAGGAAGCAGAAGGCACAAGCAAAGGTCGAAGAGATAGTAAATTTTTGAAATGCGTGAGCATTTTTTTGAAACTTTTTTATTACTTAATACATATAAAATTGAAGATTAAAATTATTCAAAGGTGAAAAGATGGTTGAGTTAACAGAGGAAGAGAAAAAAGTTGTGGAAGCGATGAAAATGCTTAAGGCAACGAACGAAAATTCGCTAAAAACTTTAGACCACATAGCAAAAGCTTCAATGCTTCCAAAAGGAAGGGTTGCAGTAGTAGTTCAAGGTTTACTAAACAAAAAAGTTATAAAAAGGGTTGCAAGAGAAAAGGCTGCAGGATATTATTTAGCAATGCAAGTTTGACAGTTTGCTAAAATTTTAAGTTTAAAGAATAAATTTAGTTACTCATGGCCCGATTAGCGTAGTCTGGTTAGCGCGCAGGCCTGTGGAGCCTGAGGGCCGGGTTCAAATCCCGGGTCGGGCCTACACCACAACCATAAATCACTGACCTATAAGTGAAGTGGGGTAAAGTTCTTTACATTCAAGTTCAAAAGCTTATAACAAGATTGCCAAGAGCTTACAGTTTTATTTTTTTCTCCTTACTGGTATTCAAGCCATTTTTTATCAGAACTAAGAAATTAATCTAATGTTTCTACTCTCTTTAATTTCTCACAATATTCTTTTGAAAGAAGATCACACCCCTTAAGTAAGTGACTAAGATATTTTTTTGTAGGTTTTAATCCTCCCCGTGTCATGTTTGACTGAGCAATATAAGTAGTTGCCTTTACTATTTCACCACTATCCAATATTACATTAACATCTTCTCTTCTATAATGAGTCGGATATCCTTCAAACTTGTCTAACTTTCTAAGATCATCCTCTTCTATTTCATAAAGAACGCCTTCTACACTTTCTTTATTATCCTTAACAATATTCGCCTTGCCTTCGTTTAAATTTTTAAGTACAATTTTATTGAACTCGAGTCGAAAACCTTTTAATATAGCGTGTTCTCTTTTTGAAAATAGAATTCCGCGTTTTTTCATTCTATCCGGATCCATATTTGATCCGTATGCAAAATATTTCATAACATCGTCCAATTAAAAATTTTAAATTTTATAAACTAATAAGTGTTTGCTTTTTTTAAAGCAGAAATTTTCTTCTTAATAACCTCTTTCATATCGTCAGACAAAAATCAGGCAGCCTCACAAGTTAATTTTACGTCAGAAGTAATAATGGAAACAAGAAAATTGAAAAAAATTAGCTAGTAAAGTTTTTCCAAAAAGTTATACTATTTAAAAGAGTAAGGGTTTTTATAACTGGGTAAGCGAAGATTCGTTGATAATTGCTGAATTTACCATATTGAAATTTTTCGATGTTATTATTGCAAAAATTTGAGATTATAAATAAGAAAAGTTCCAATAAAATTTTCTTGAAAAAAACTAAAAGTTGGAGAAAAGTTAAAAACTGAATTTAGCAAAACTTATAACTCCTAGTTGATAATGTAATGCAATTTAACAACCTTAAATTAATTCAGCCAATTTACTTACAAATTTAAAAACAGTTTAAAAAAATTCTAAACAAAAAACTTTTAAATATATTCAAGTTCATTTATTTTATTAGCCTCATGGACTGCGTTGGGGCTTTGATTTAAGCCGACTTAACGGCAGAAAAATGAAAAGCTCTATTCTTGTCCATGAGACAAAGCTTAATCCTGAAGTAGCGCTTCAGGTAGGTTGAATTTGATGAAACCTAGAGGCAGGACCAAAATCTGGCTGATCCCGCCAGAGGCCACTGCTATCCGGGTCCGACTAAGCCATGCGAGTCGTGAGGGGAAAGCCCTCGGCGCACTGCTCCGTAATACACAGCCAACCTACCCTGTGCTGGGGGATAATCTCGGGAAAACTTGGCCATGAATTCAAGTTTACAAACTTAAAATGCCATTTTCATTAATTCTTTAATTTAACGATTTTTTATTTCAGGGGTCAAGTCCCGAAACTGAGGCTAATACCCCATAGGTATAGAGTGCTGGAATGCCTCTATACCAAAAGCCGAAAGGCGGCACAGGATGGGGCTGTGGCCTATCAGCTTGTTGTGGGGGTAAAGGCCCCACAAGGCGATAACGGGTACGGGCCATGAGAGTGGGAGCCCGGAGATGGACTCTGAGACATGAGTCCAGGGTCTACGGACCGCAGCAGGCGCGAAACCTTCGCAATTCGCTAACGCGAGACGAGGGGACCCGGAGTGCCTTTGCTCTGCAAAGGCTTTTGCGGTCTGAAAACAGGACCGCGAATAAGGGGTGGGTAAGACGGGTGCCAGCCGCCGCGGTAATACCCGCGCCCCAAGTGGTGGCCACGATTATTGGGCTTAAAGCGCCCGTAGCCGGCTTAGCAAGTCCCTGGTGAAATCCACTAGCAAACTAGTGGGCTTGCTGGGGATACTGCTAAGCTCGAGACCGGGAGAGGGTAGGGGTACTCGTGGGGTAGGGGTGAAATCCTGTAATCCCACGGGGACCACCTGTGGCGAAGGCGCCTACCTGGAACGGGTCTGACGGTGAGGGGCGAAAGCTAGGGGAGCGATCGGGATTAGATACCCCGGTACGTGGAGATGGGAGTATCTTCTGATAATGATGAAGAATATCTAATCCACTGACTTAATGAAGTCCTCTAGCTGGAGTTTCCTATCTTCATGCGGGAAAGTCCTAGCCGTAAACGATGCCCGCTTGGTGTTGCAGACTTCTCGGGAGTCTGCAGTGCCGGAGCGTAAGTGTTAAGCGGGCCGCCTGGGGAGTACGGCCGCAAGGCTGAAACTTAAGGGAATTGGCGGGGGAGCACACAAGGGGTGGGCGTTGCGGTTCAATTGGATTCAACGCCGGAAACCTTACCAGGGGCGACGGCAGGATGAGGGTCAGTCTGAAGGGCTTACCAGACAAGCCGAGAGGTGGTGCATGGCCATCGTCATCCTGCTAGTCTTTACATACGGGTAAAATTTTTTAGAAGGCTAGCAGGACGGTAAAGCTCGTACCGTGAGGCGTGCCGTTAAGTCGGTTAACGAGCGAGACCCACATCCCATGTTGCTACTGCTCTCTCCGGAGAGCAGGCACTCATGGGAGACTGCCCGCGATAAGTGGGAGGAAGGAGTGGGCGACGGTAGATAGGTAAAGGGCTCTGAACCGACTTGTGTGAAAGCATGATCACAAGTATCGCCAGAGCTCTAAATGCTCTTTACCTAGCTGAAGTCCGTATGCCCCGAATCCCCTGGGCTACACGCGACGCACAATGCGCGCCACAATGGGATGCAACCCCGAAAGGGGAAGCGAATCCCCTAAAAGCGCGCTCAGTTCGGATTGAGGGCTGAAACTCGCCCTCATGAAGCTGGAATCCCTAGTAGGCGAACGTCATCATACAATCTTGAGAAGAGGCTGGAAATGCTTCAAGGTTGTGTGAAATCGTTCGCCGAATACGTCCCTGCTCCTTGCACACACCGCCCGTCAAGCCAACCGAGTGGAAATTCGTCGAGGCTCGAAAGAGTCGAGTCGAATTTCCGCGAGGGGGGCTAAGTCGTCACTCTAAGAGCTGAAAAGTAAATGAAAAAATGGCTTGACTCTGAGTCGATGATGAGTAGGAGGTGAATTGATTAACAGCTCTTGGAGCGATAAACAAGGTAGCCGTACCGGAAGGTGCGGCTGGATCACCTCCTTAAGAAAAGGTCCTGCCTTAGGCATTAAAAGCCTGAAGCGCAAAGGTTTAAATTCTTTTCTACTTCTCTTAAAGAATATGGTAGAGATAACAGGCGTACATGGTGCAGGAGTTTTTCCAGACAGGACTCTTGAACCAATTTGCGCAAAAAGGGTTGAAAAGGGTATAGAACTGTTGAAAAATAAAGAAACTGAGGTAGTGGTAATGCTTGGAACTCCTGGGCCTTACATGCGCTTATATGCTATTAAAAAATTTCCTTATGTTAGCAAAAGCAAAATTTTGGTTGAAGGAAAGGGAAGGAGTACTATAGAAGAAACAAAAAATTTCAAGGAAAATTTTGTTCAACCTTATGGATATAATAAAATCGGAAAAGTTTCACAAACTTGGCATTTTCCAAGAATTAAATTGATAGATTCGTTTTATTTTCCAAGTTTTAAGCTCGAATATTTTGAGGCTGAGGATGGAAGGAATGAAAATGAAATAAGAAAAAGTATTGTAAAGGAAAAATTTGCTTATGTAAGAGATTATTTTCGGTTAAAAATTCCTTTTGGTACTTCCTCAAAAATGGAATTACTTTTAGAATTAACAGAAAAGTTATACACAATTTAAATTTACTTTGACTTGAAGAAGAAGAAAATGAAAAGAGCGAGCAAAATTATGAAGGAAAGTATTATTGAAATAGTGGAAAGTTGAGATAGGGTGAAAAAAGCTGTTTTATCAAGCTTTGGCATAAGCCAAACAAATTCTCCTTTTAAAGATGAAATGAAAATTAAGCAAATGAAAATTAAAATTATGCTGAGAGAAGTTAACAAATCTTTTTTATACATTTCCCAGATTTTTTTAAGCAAACAACCACCTTGGGTCTATATCCAGTATTAAATGTATTACAAAAGCTATTCCTATTACTAATGAATAAGATGGAAAGAAATATAAGCTTATTCCATAAATAAAACTCATCGTAATACAATGCAAAATCATTCTTCTTGTTGTATGGAAAATTAATTTATTTCTTTCTTCAAATTCTTCTATCAAACCTTTTGGGTCAAGTATTCCTTTTTCTATATATTTCCAGGCTTTTTTCTTGAAAGTTAAAAAGGCATAAAGCAAGTGGTCTAAGTCTATTAGAGTGCCTGATACACAGCCAATTATTATGAAATTAAGACCTTCAGAAAATTCAAAATTATAGATTGAGGTAAGAAAATAAAAAATTATTAAATTTACTGCTAAATGCCACCATGGCATCATATGTTGAAATTGTTTTTCAAGGAGAAAAATTTTTAAATTTATTAAGTAAATAATTATCGGATGTCTGAGATAAAAGTGGAAATTCCAATTCCTTTGAGAAATTACGTGGATTTAATTATAAGAAAAAGGTCACCTTATTATGACATAATAAAGTACCTAATTCAAGAAATGGAAATACATTTTCTAAAAAATGAAATGCCAGAAATAGTATATACAATTAATCCACGAGTACTGCAAGAAGAATTAGAAAAAATGATTAAAAATGAGAAAATTACAAGGGTTAATGTGTGTCGCTCTGTGTTAGCTCTGTTATATGGAAGCAAGCTTCGCGAACAAGAGGATTTTTACGTAACAACAACTTCAGGTGGAAGGAAAAACTATCATGTAAAAGTTAATCCAGCAACCCTTTCCAGGCTTAAGTTATTTTTATATTAAAAGTAAAAGAATTTAATTTTGTTAAAATAATTTTATTCGTGGGCCGGTAGATCAATGGTAGATCGCCGCTCTATAAAAGGCGAGTGCAAAGCGGAGAAGCTTAACTCCGGAAGCTCGGGGTTCAAAAGCTTTGGCTGAAATTCCCCGCCGGTCCACTCTAATTCTTTTTACATTATTATAACAAATAAGTTCTGATTCTACAGAGCTGTTCAGAATTTATTAAACTAAATGAAACAAGTTTTTTGCACTTTCTCTGCTTGACATCCTAAGGAGCGCAAATAGCATCCAAAATTTCTTTTCATTTTTAACAAAAAAACCGATAAATTTTTTGTTTTGAAAAAATTTAGCATAATAATTTTAATTAATTATCATGAAGAAAGAGGAAATTCTTGATGTTATTGTTGGTAGTGTTACTTTAATCTACATATTTCTTTCAGCGATATTCAAATTTACTCTTTTTTTGTTTGCATTTATAAGTTTCTTTTTTATTTACATCGGTTATCCTAGATATATCTCAAAACTCGTAAAATGCCCAAAATGTGGCTCAAAACTAATTTTGAATTGGGAAAAGTATTTTTACAGAAAATTTTTATGTTGTGAAAGTTGTGGAGAATGTTTTAATCCTCCTCTTGGAAGAAGTTCCCCATTCTTTTTAACAATTTCACTTTCGTGGATAATTTCAACTGTGATAACGGGCTATATGGTTAGAGAACTTAACAATAGTATCATTGTTTTTTTTTTTTGTATTATTATCGATACCATTTAGCATGTATCTCGTAGAGTTTCTTTCTAAAAGGGAAAAAAGTTTATTCTGGAAAACTCATCCTAAAACTTTTCTGCTCTTATCTCTTTTCTCTCTCTTTTTTCTTATTTATTTTTTCTTTATAGTTGGACTTCTAATAATAACTAAAAAACTTCCTAATTTTTATTCTCTAATTTTCATGAGTTTTTATGGAGCAGTTTTATCTTTCTTTATTGCCTTGTTTGGAACTTTTATAAGATGGTGTTTAACAAAATCAAGAAAAAATACATTTAGTAACTTCTAAACTATAGATAAAAAAATGCTTCATTAAAGAAAGGCCAACTAATGCACTTAAGTTTGCTGCATAATTAAAATTTTATCCTTAGACAAAGCTGAAAAACAAAACCTTTAAATTATATAAAAGTTTTTAAATTATGAAAACTAATAATAAAATTGCCGGTGTCTGTATGGCATCCTAAAATTCGGCATCGGCTTTTTGTTTAGCGATGAGTTTATTTCTTTCTCTGATTTGAATGAAGATAAGGGCACCTAACGAGCATGTATGCAATTCCCTATTTGAAATAGGGAATGAAGAGTCGAGGTTGATGATTAAATCGACAGCGTCTGAGAAAAGATGAAGGACGAACTGTCTAGATGAAACTAAGGAGATGAGACTGCCATAGGTAAAGCTGGTCAAGGAGGTCTGGCAACACTAGCCCACTTGGTGGATGGCTTGGCTCCGGAACCGAAGAAGGTCGTGCCAAGCCGCGATAGGTCTGGGTGAGCCGCATGGAGGCTTAGACCCCAGAATCGCCGAATGGGATTCCTCTTTGATTCCCGGCTACAAGCTGGGAAGGGGGACGCGCCGAAGTGAAGCATCTCAGTAGGCGCAGGAAGAGAAATCAATTGAGATGCCCTGAGTAACGGCGAGTGAAAGGGGCAGAGGGCAAACCAAACCCTTTAGCGATGAGCTAAAGGGGATGTGGAGTTGTAGGACTTGGGTACTCCCTATCCTTCTGACTCGAAGTGAGCTGGAAAGCTCTGCCTTAGAAGGTGATAGCCCTGTAGAGGAAAGAAGGAAGGGAGATTCCAAGGATCCTGAGTACCATTCCTTGGATATGGAGTGGGAATCTGGGTGGCATTAACATCCAACCCTAAACATATCCGGAGTCCGATAGAGAACTAGTATTGTGAAAGAAAGCTGAAAAGTATCCCGAAAGGGAGGTGAAAAGAGCCTGAAACCAAGTGGGTATAGTCAGGCATGGCCTGAAAGGTTCTGACCCGAAGGAAAGTAGCGAGAGCTACGAGTACGAGGGTCAGATTACATGGTCATGCTGTCCGTTTCGAAAAACGGGGCAGGGAGTTTGCCTAAGTGGTGAGGTTAAGGAGTTTTAAACTCCGAAGCCGAAGCGAAAGCAAAAGCTCGTAGCTCGAAAGAGCGTGGAGCTGGGTACGAAAGTGCCTGGAATCACTTAGGCAAGACCGGAAGTCGGTCGATCTATCCCCGGGTAGGGTGAAGTCTCTCGAAAGAGGGATGGAGGCCCGTTACCGTTGGTGAGGTCCAATCCCTCGGGTGACCTGGGGATAGGGGTGAAAAGCCAATCGAGACCGAGGATAGCCGGTTCCTCCCGAAATGAGTCTCAGCTCAGCCTGGCCTGAGATAGTTAGCAGGGTAGAGTACGGATTGGATGGCTAAGGGTCGAAAGACCCGGTCATCCTGTCCAACTCCGAATCTGCTAACGTCGTAGAAGGCCGGAGTGAGGGTGGTGGGGTAAGCTCGCCATCCGAAAGGGGAAGAACCCTGCCTGGGGTTAAGGTCCCTAAATCCTAGCTAAGTGAAGAAGGGAGTCAAAGCCCTTAGACAGCGGGGCTGTAGGCTTAGAAGCAGCCATCAGATAATAAGTGCGTAACAGCTTACCCGCCGAGGGCTTTGGCCCTGAAAATGGAAGGGACTAAGCTAGGTACCGATACCCCAGCTTGCGAAAGCAAGAGTAGGGAGGCGTCCTTCGTGGGCAGAAGCTGGGGCGTGAGCTCCAGTGGACCGCGAAGGAAAGAAGATCCTGCCATGAGTAGCAGCTTAGCTGGGTGAGAATCCCAGCCCCCTAAACCCTAAGGGTTTGCCGGCAATGTTCGTCAGCCGGCAGTTAGCCGATCCTAAGGGCACCCTTAATCGGAGTGCTCGAAGGGAAACCGGTTAATATTCCGGTGCCATGGTGATACGTGCGGCAACGCAAGTTAGGCTCCTGACGCTTCAGGATAGGCCGACGCAAGTTAACTACTTAAGCCCACAGAGTCTCGTAATGAGGAGAAGTGGGTGAAGGTAGGAACAGCTCCTCGTATGAGGAGTTCGGCTGATTCCTGGAGCCCGTGAAAAAGGAGCCTAAAAGGATTCACCATGATCGTACCGAGAACCGACACAGGTAGGGTCGCTGAGAAGGCGAAGGGGTGATGGGATAACCCAGCCCAGGGAAATCGGCAAATGGGATTATTTACCAGCCGAAATTGGCCCCGTATCTTCGGTAGAAGGGGTGCCTACTTTCTCGAAAGGGAAAGTAGGTCGCAGTGACAAGGGGGAAGCGACTGTTTAACAAAAACGCAGCTGGCCGCTAGTCCGAAAGGATGTGTACGGCCAGTGATGCCTGCCCAGCTGCGGTGCGTGAAACTCGGTTCCAACCGAGAGAAGCCCCGCAGAGCGGCGGCGGTATTAGGAGAACGGGAAATAACGAATTCTTTATGATTACTCGTTCTTCTACCGCAGACTCTGACCGTCGTAACTCGAGGCGGTCAAATGATTGGATGATTCGCTGCCTTGGGCGGCATAAGTAGCGTAATCCCTTGCCGTTTAATTGACGGCCTGTTCAATGGCTTAACGACTTCCCCACTGTCCCGGGCTGGGACCCAGCGAAATTGCCGTTCCGGTGAATAGGCCGGAGACCTCCAGTGGGAAACGAAGACCCCGTAGAGCTTTACTGCAGTCTGGCGTTGCTGTAAAGTTGAGATTGCATAGAGTAGCTGGGACTCGCTATCAGGCGTAGGCTTCGGCTGAGGCTGAGAGGAAAGTGTAACACCAGCCTTTCTCAACTTTACGGCTTACCCGTAAGGGGACAGCGTCAGATGGGCAGTTCGGCTGGGGCGGTACGCCCTTGAAAAGATATCAAGGGCGCCCTAAGCTCAGCTCATCCGGGTCATGCCAGAAGTTAGGCAATGATTATACTGCTCCAGAACGAGTTAAAATGAGTAGAGAGGTAGCTCATGAGCTTTTTGTTAACTCCTGGCACCCGAGAGAAATCCGGAGTAGAGTGTAAGCGCAAAAGCTGGGCTGATTGGATTCCGCAAAGCGAGGAATCCAAGGGCGAAAGCCTGGGCTAGCGATACATCGGTTCGCCTTAATGGCGGCCGGTGGTATCAGAAAAGCTACAAAGCAGTGAGTCTTTAAAAGGCTCCTGCTTGGAGAACTCGGGGATTGCGACTAAGTTGTAACCCCGACATAATGAGGTCGCTCCCAAAAAGGATAGCTTCTTAAAGAAGTATCCGTCCATTGGGCCCGTGGCCGGTGAAAGCCCACAGCTCAAAGGGGTTTTCATCCCACTTGATAGCGACAGCGGGTAGATTGACCCGGCGCGTTGGTGCGTCGCTGTCGGCTCCCCCCCTCCTGGCCGTGCAGTAGCGGCCAAGGGTATAGGTGCCCACTAGTTAAAGGGGGACGTTAGCTGGGTAGGAGTTAATTGCACTATCCAGCGAAAAATGCTTTTTAAGCTTTGGATGAGCTGGATAAGCGCAGGGTCAAGTAATTAACTCCCCAGAATCAGAACGTCGTGATCACGCTAGGTTTACAATTAACCATCGTCAAGAAGCAGTAAGATTTAAAGAAAAGATTCGACATATAAAAAAGTTTGTTTAAGAATTATATAACACAGAGAAATCAGAAGGTTATTATGAATTAAACTCTTATGGTATCGAAATTTAAAAAAATTTAAGTTATTATCAGAAGTAGGCATCCAATTAAAATTGAAAGGATGTCAAAAATTGTAAACCTAGCGTGACGATAAAGACAGTTCGGTCGCTATCTACTGGAGGTGCTGGCCGTCTGACCGGAAGGACGGATTAGTACGAAAGGAACATCCGTCCGTGGCCTCTGGTCTACCGGTTGTTAATAGCATAGCCGGGCAGCTAAGCCATATGGGGATAAGTCCTGAAGGCATCTAAGGACGAAGCCCTCCGGGAAAATAGACGGCCACTCTCCCGACTGCTTCGCAAGGAGCGGAAGGGAGACGAAGGCTCTCCTAGACGAGGAGGTTGATGGGGCAGCGGTGTAAGCCCCAAGTCTTCGGACGAGGGGTGAGCTGGCTGCTCCCAATCGCCTGAGGTTGCCAGACCTTGATAAACAGCTTTACCTATGGCAGTCTCAAGAATTTTGAGTTTAAAAAACTTTCCTGCACTCTAAGGATTTAAGTAAATTTTTTGCGAGTTTAGAAGCATAGTTTATTTCGAAGTATACTCTTCTGTTTTTCCCTCTCTTTTTTGTAAGATATCCCATTGTTACAAGCTGGTTTAAGTAACTCGATTCCACAGCCCTTTCCCTTTTTGTTTCATAAGATACATCTAAAGCTGTTACAGGTTTTCCGAGTTTGTAAACTGTGGTGAAAGTTGTGAGTAGGTGAGAAGGTAAAGCTAAAGGCTTACTTAAGGCTAAGCTCTCTAAAATGTTTATCCTTTTCTCAAGAAGGTTCAATCTTTTTTCTATCTTCTTTAACTTAACTTCCAAACTCATAAAATAATTGAGGCAATTAAAAAATAAAAGGAAATTTGGTTGGCAAAGATTTAAATTCTCTTTTCCTAAACTTAACTTATGATATTCTTTGACATAGAAACAACTTCACTCAAAGCAGATGAAGGTATTTTGGTAGTAGCTGGCTTTATACTTCAAAATGGAGAAACAAAAATTTTCTTTTCAGAAAATCCTGATGAAGAAAAAGAAGTTATTAAAAAAACTTTGGAAATTTTTGAAGAAAATAAAAATGAAGAGATTGTTATTTGGTATTCTGATTTTGATATTCCATTTCTCGTTTCAAGAGCGATAAAGCATGGCTTGGATGCTTCTCTCGTTTACGATTTAAAAATTGTTGATATTTGTAGGCTTATAAGGGAAAATTTAAAATTTAGGAGCAATAAGCTTGATGAAGTTGCAAAATTTTTTGGTGCAGAAAAAAATTTGAAGATAACAGGGAAGGATGTTCAAAGGCTTTACATTGAGTTTTTGAGTGGTAGTAAAGAAGCAAGAGAAAAAATTATAGAGCATTGCAAGGATGATTTGAAAAGTATGAAGGAAATTTTTGAAAAAGTCAAGGCTTATGTTCCAAAGTGGAATAAGAATTCAAAGTTCAATTAAAATTAGAGTTCTGGCATTAAGAGCGAAAGAACTTCTTAATCTAGATTACGCTGTGGGACATTGCTTTTAAGACTTTATAACATTCGATAAGTTTTAAATAGTTTAAAAAACAAAAATAAGAGTGGGCATTGCTCAAAGCAATTTTGGCTCTTGAAGACGGAACAATTCTTGAAGGAAAAGGCTTTGGTTTTCCTTGTGAAGTTTCTGGTGAGGTTGTTTTTAACACAGGAATGGTAGGTTATACAGAAGCTTTAACAGACCCCTCTTACTTTGGTCAAATTCTTGTTCAAACTTATGTTTTAATAGGTTGCTACGGAGTTCCTTCCTTTTCTTTGAAAGAAAAAGGAATTCCTTTACATTTTGAATCTGAGGGAATAAAAGTTAAGGGTTATGCAATTTCTGAACTTCAAAAAAACCCAAGTCACTGGAGCTGCGAGAAAACTTTAGACCAATGGTTTTATGAGCAAAAAATTCCAGGAATAGAAGGAATAGATACACGCGAACTAACAAAAAAATTGAGAATAAAAGGAACCATGCTCGGAATTTTAAAAGTCGGAAATTATGACTTGAAAGAAATAGAAGAAAAACTGAAAAAAATAGAAGATCCGAACAAAAGAAATTTGGTTGAAGAAGTTAGCATTTCTGAGCCAATAGAATACAACTCTGGAAAAAGAAAGATTGTTTTAATAGATTGCGGAACAAAATACGGAATTTTGAGAAGCTTGCTCTCAAGAAATTTAAGCGTGATAAGGGTTCCGTTTGATTTTTCTGCTGAAAAAATCCTTGAATTTGAGCCAGCAGGAATAGTTATTTCAAACGGTCCAGGAGACCCAAAAATGGTAGAAGAAACTATAGAAACAGTAAGAAAGCTTTTAGAAACCGATTTACCCATAATGGGAATTTGCCTTGGAAACCAAATCCTTTCCTTAGCTTCTGGTGCAAACACGTATAAGCTTAAGTTCGGTCACAGAGGTCAAAACCATCCTGCTGTTGATTTAAAAACAAAAAAATGCTACATAACAAGCCAAAACCATGGCTATGCTATAGAACCAAATTCTCTAAAAGAAACCGATTTTGAACCTTGGTTTATAAACGCTAACGACAAAACAATAGAAGGAATAAAACACAAGAAAAAAAGTGTTTTTGGTGTTCAGTTTCATCCAGAAGCTTCTCCTGGTCCTTTAGACACAGAATTTATTTTTGATTTATTCCTTAAAGAGGTGAAAAAATGCCAAGGCTAGAAGGAATAAAAAAAGTTTTAATTCTTGGGTCAGGAGCGATTAAAATAGGCGAAGCAGGAGAGTTTGACTATTCTGGAGCTCAAGCAATCAAAGCTTTGAAGGAAGAAGGAATAGAAGTGATTCTTGTTAACCCAAACATAGCAACAATCCAGACAGATGAAAAATTTGTTGACAAAGTTTATTTTTTGCCTATAACTCCTGAGTTTGTTGAAGAAGTAATAGAAAAAGAAAGGCCTGATGGAATACTGCTAACTTTTGGTGGTCAAACTGCTTTGAATTGTGGAGTCGAGCTTTTTGAAAAAGGGGTTTATGAAAAGTATAAAGTGAAAGTTTTAGGAACAAGTATAGAAGCTATTGAAAACGCGAGCAACAGAGAAAAATTCAAAGAAATTTTGACGAAAAATAAAATTCCTGTTCCAAAAAGTGGAAAGGCAAACAGTGTAGAAGAAGCAGTGAAAGTTGCAAAAGAGATTGGTTATCCAGTAATGGTAAGAGTAGCCTATACTTTGGGTGGGCAAGGAACAGGAGTAGCTTACGATGAAAGCCAGCTAGTAGAAATTGTTTCTCGAGGCTTAGCCCACAGCAGAATAAAACAAGTCCTTATAGAAGAATACCTTGGAAAATGGAAGGAAGTTGAGTATGAAGTGATGAGAGATTGTGATGATAATTGCATTGTAGTTTGTAACATGGAAAATTTCGACCCTATGGGAATTCACACAGGAGAAAGCATAGTTGTTGCTCCTTCCCAAACTTTAACAAACAGGGAATACCATTTGTTAAGAAGCGTAAGCTTCAAGGTTGTTAGAGCTTTGAAGATTGTAGGAGAATGTAACATTCAGTTTGCGTTAAACCCAAAAAGTGAAGAATTTAAAGTTATAGAAGTTAACCCAAGACTTTCAAGAAGTTCTGCCCTTGCTTCGAAAGCTACAGGCTATCCCATAGCTTATATAGCTGCAAAGCTTGCTTTAGGCTATACTTTGCCAGAACTAACAAACAAAGTTACAGGAATAACTACAGCATGCTTCGAACCTGCTTTGGATTATATAGTAGTTAAAATTCCTCGCTGGGACTTTCAAAAATTCAGGAAGGTAAGCAGAAGGATAGGAACCCAAATGAAGTCTGTAGGAGAAGTAATGGCAATAGGAAGAAAGTTTGAAGAAGCTTTACAAAAAGCAGTTAGAATGCTTGATATTAATAAAGAACTTACTGATACAGAAGAATTAAGTGATGATTTAGAAAAGATAAAAGAAGAGTTAGAAAATCCAACCGACCAAAGGCTTTTCTACATAGTTAAAGCAATTCAAAAAGGAATTAGCATAAAAGAAATAAACAACTTAACAGGGATAGACAAATGGTTTTTGTATAAAATAAAAGGAATAGTTGAAGCTGAGAAGAATTTTAAAAAGTTGGATAAAGAAAGCTTGATTGAAATGAAAAGACTTGGTTTTTCTGATAAGAAAATAGCTAAGCTTATTGGTTTGAGCGAAGAAGAAGTAAGAAAAACAAGAAAAAATTT
>CALIKW010000051.1 GCA_938017915.1 uncultured archaeon
CCACTTTGAAAAGTTTTTTCTTTCATAAATTTCTAGTAGCGTGCCAATCCAATAAGTAGAAAGAACTAGCAAAACATAAGGAAAGAAAAATATGAAGGCTATTATGTTGTAAAAGCTTAAATCAGAAAATCTGAAGAGTGAGTAGAAGTTAAAAGTTATGCTAAGAAGAAAAACTATTATTGTTAGAAGAAGTAATGGAGTTAGAGCATAAGCTCCAATAAAAGTTTTGTAAATTAGCTCAATCATTCCAAAAATTGTAAACCAATTTAAAAAATATTTTAAAACTTCGAATGAAAAGAAATTTCCGTATGCAACAAAGTAAGTTAAATAACCATTAACGATTTGGTAAAGAGTTAAGGGCAAGTAGAGGAAGGAGTGAAAATACCAGTAAAGTTGAATTGGGATAGAGAAAAAACTAACTCCTATATACTTCTTGCTGAACAAAAGTTTATTGTGCTTTTTCACAACTTGTAAAGTTCCCCTAATCCATCTTACTCTTTGCCTTATAAAACCTTTAAGGGTTTGAGGAACTTTTGTATAAGCAATTGCATCAGCCATCCTTATATCAAATCCAGCATTTCTTAAGTAGAAAGAAATGTCAAAATCTTCCACAGGAGTATCTCCCTTAAAACCACCAATTTTTTTTATAGCAGTTTTTCTAAAAGCACAGAATCCAGGTAAAATACACAAGCCATTTGCCTTATCACAAACCTTTTTCCACCCAGAACCTACAGCATAATCAAAAGACTGAAACCAGGATAAAAAGCTTTTTGACCTTTGAACTCTTAGAACAGAAGCTACTCCACCAACCTTTCTTTCTTTAAAAGGCTGAACTATTTTTTTAAGAGCATCTTTTTCTATTTTAGTGTCAGCATCCAATACAACTATTATTCCGAACCTAGAAGCTTTAACACCCAAATTTATGGCTCTTGCTTTTCCTTGATGCTTGCTCTTAATAAGTTTTATAATTTTATTCTTTCTTGCTAATTCTTTAACTATTTCCCCAGTTTTATCCCTAGACCCATCATCAACAACTATTATTTCTCTTTTATTCGGATATTCTGCATTTAAAACGCTTTCCAAAGTACTCAATATGTTTTCTTCTTCATTATGTGCAGGGATTATTATTGAAATTGGAGGGAAAAATCTTCCTTTTATTTTTTTCTTTGGCAATAAGATTAGGATAAGCCAAGAAGCATAAATTATTATAAGCAAAATCGTTATTGCTATAAGAAGATTTTCAATTAACATCAATTGAATAAATACTTTTAAAATTAATAAAAATATCATGGTAAGTTTAAGAAAAGTTTATTTGATTGCTGGAATAATTTCTCTAATACTTTATCTTGCAGGTTTATTTACAGGCTATTTTTTTCAGAGAGTTGTTTTTGGTGAAGTAGAGAAAAATATAGAAAAGTTGAAAAAGGATTTAGAGAATGCTCAGCTAGAATACATGTTCTTAACTCTTAAAGCTAAAGGAAGCTGCCAAATTCTCTCTTCTCTAACGAACGAATTAACTTCAAGGCTTTATTTTGTACTTAATGAGCTTATAAAGTTAGAGGGAAGTCAAGACCAAAAGGTTATGGAAGTTAAGAAGGATTATACAATGCTTGCAATAAGAACTTGGATTTTAAAGAGTAATACAAAGGAGATTTGTGAGGAAGATGTTTTACCAGTTTTATATTTTTATTCAATCCCTTGCGAAGATTGTTTAAAGCAAGGAAAAATTTTGGATGAAATCAAAATTATGTATCCTGAAAAGGTTTTAACATTTACAATAGATTCAGGAGTAAATTTGCCAATAGTTCAAACTTTGATTAAATCCTACAATATAACAAAAACTCCTGCTTTAATAATAGAAGAGCAAGTTTACCAAGGAATTTTGAGTAAAGAAGAGCTTAAGAGCATAATCTGCTCAAGACTTAAAAATGTTGCATGCTAAAGCAATTTTAAATTTCCTGTAAGCTCGTCTATTTTATTTTCTTTTTCAGGTCCTATAGCTAAACAAATTATTTCTCCTTTTTTTACTTGAGTTAATCCAGCATCTTTAGTTAAAAAACAAGGCAGGCTTTTTCTCTTAGCCTTTTCGTAAATTTCTTTTAATTCTCTTAGATTTTCAACTTTTAGAACAACTTTCTTTGCTCCATTCTTTTCCCATTTTTTCACAATTTCCTTATTCGCAAGTTTTAATGCAGCTAAGGAAGCATGAGCAGCATGCGCAGCAATTTTTCCTTTACCTATTTTCAAATCTTTTCTAAAAATTATAACTTGCTTGTACATTACATCATTCCTAGCCAAATCATAAATTGAGGTAGAGCAAAATAACTTAGGTAAGCTATCAAAACACATCTAGTTGTCTTTCCTATGAAAACACCAAGCAAAAATTTTTTTATATCATAATTCCCAACACCTGCAGAAATTCCTATTATGTCGAATGGAAATGGAATAAAAGCTGCTATGGGTAAAATCCAAAATCCGTGCTTTTCAAACAATTCTTTCAAAAATTTAACAGTTTTACTAACTTTCTTGTTAACTTTTTTCTCTATTATTTCTTTACCTCCAAACCCAACTAAGTACCCTGTTATTTCCCCCAAAGTTGCACCAAAGCCCGCTGAAACACCAACTATAAAAGGATGAAGACCCAAGCCAATTGCAGCAAACGAAATTACTGCATCAAGTGGAAATGGTATGAAAATGGTTGATGTTCCTGCCAAGCTTGCAGCAAAAATCCCAAAATAGGAAAAAGTTCTTATTAGCCAAATAAAGAAATTAGAAACTTCGATCATAATTTAAATTTCTTTTTGAACTTTAAATTCTATTTAAGCTTAGCAAAATAAAATTTAATTATGAAGATTTTGGTTCCATTGGCAAACGGATTTGAGGATATAGAGGCATTTACCGTTATAGACATTTTGAGAAGGGCTGGAATAGAGGTTGATATTATTGGTGTTCCAGGCAATATAATAACAAGTAAAGTTGGGGTAAGAGTTATAGTTGATAAGAATTTGAAAGATGTTAAAGTTGAAGAATATGATGGAATAATTCTGCCAGGAGGGGATCCTGGGTATAAGAATTTAGAAAAATCAAAGGAAATAATAGATATAATTAAAAAGATGGATGAGAGAAAAAAGCTTATAGCTGCTATTTGTGCCTCCCCTTCAATTCTTGCTAAGATTGGGTTATTAGATGATAAGAAAGCAACGATTTATCCTGGCATGGAGAAATTGCTTCCTCATCCAAGAGATGAAAGGGTTGTAATAGATAAAAATGTTATAACATCCCAAGGTCCTGGAACTGCGATTGAGTTTTCCTTAAAAATTGTTGAGTACCTTTCTGGAAAACAAAAAGCTTTAGCTCTGAGAAAGGCTTTGGTAGTTTGAATGAACGTAGAAAAAAAGATATTGAGAGAAATTGGTCGAAAGCAAGTTTTGAGAAAGTCTGAAATAAAAAACTTTTTAAAAGATAAAGAAAGGGAAAAAGTTGAAAAAATAATAAAGAAATTAATAGATAAAGGTTTAATAGTTAATCTTCCATTTATAGAAAGTTGTGTGGCAATAACACAGAAGGGGATGAGAGAATTAGAAAAGTAGAAAAGGCTTTGAAAGATGCTTTGATAGGAGTAATAATTTTGCTTATAATTTACTTTATTTCAGACATTTGCTCCTCTTATATAAATGTTTGTGTCCAAGTGAATGGAAATTATGTATGTAAACTTGAGCCGATAATTAACTTGATTCCAAAAATTTCTAAGTAAAAGTTAATGAGAAAAATTAAAAAATTCATAAACACATATGAAAAATTAAAGCCCCGTGGTGTAGCGGCCAAATTCCCGTAAAAGCATACCGGGCTTTGGTCTAAACCAAAGCTTTGAATTGATGAAAGAAACCCGGTGACGGCGGTTCGAAATTTAAGACGAAAATCCGCCCGGGGCTACTTTTTAATCGTTTTTTCTATAAGTGGTGGGAGAGCCAAAAAAGTGAGGAAGCAGGCTATGGTTAAGTAAATGTTTTTTGATAGAGAAACCAAAAAACCAAATGAAGAAAGCAGGAAGCATCTTGGTATAGAGCCTATAAGAGTAAGGATAAAAAATTTTTTCATGTTCATTTTTCCCAAGCCAGAGCCTATAGAAAAAATTTTGTACGGGATAAAAGGGACTATTCTTCCTATAAGTATGGAAACATCACCCCACTTTTTAAACCAATTTTCCACAAATTTTAAATTTTTTGGGTCAACAAGAAAGTACTTTCCATATTTTTTCAGAAAGAGGTTTCCACTTTTCCCTATTTGATATCCCACTAAAGAGCCAAGGCTCGAGCCTATTCCACCAAAAATTCCTATTAACAAAGGAGAAATCCCCACTAAACCAGCTGAAACTAAAATAGCCTCTGAAGGAATCGGTAAAATACTTGATGAAAGAAAGGTACCAAGGACAATTCCGCCAAAGCTATAATTTTTAACAATTTCTTGAATAAAGTTTATCAGCTCAAGCATAAAAATTACTTTAAATTTTTCAAAACTTAAAAATTTAAGTTCTAATAAACTATTTGATGATAGAGAAAACTGCTTTAGTAATTTTTACGAATTTGATTCCTGGTGTTGAGCAGGTTGGTGGTATTCCGCTAGGTCTTTCTCTTGGCTTAAATCCAGCTTTTACTTTTTGTATTTCTGTTCTAGTAAATTCTTTGCTTTTTTTCCCAGTATTTTTTGCTCTAGAGCTTTTTTACTGGAAGTTATTTTCTAAGGTAGATTTAATAAGAAGGTATATAGAAAAAGCTAGGGAAAGGGGCAAACCATACATAGAAAAATACGGAATTATTGGAATTACCTTATTTATGCTTTTACCTTCTCCATTTAGTGGAACTTATACTGCAAGCATATTAAGCTGGTTCTTGGGTCTTGATTGGAAGAAATCCTTTGTTGCTATCTTTTTAGGTTCTTTTATTGGTGGAATTATAGTTTTGCTCATTTCTCTTGGAGTAATTAAATTAATCTTCTCAATACCTTAATTTAATTGAGAAAATGCTTGAAATTTTTATAATTTTTCTTTTGATTATAATTTTTTACCTTTTGTTTAAGAACATAGAATGGAAAATAAAGTTTGAGCAAAGGGTTAAAGAATGGAAAGAAAAGGAGGAAGAAAGGATAAGGGAAGATGCGATTAAAAGAAGTGCAAGGGTTTTATCAGGAAAAACTCTAGAAAAGCTTGTTCCCTTTCTTGAAAATTTTCCTTATGATGCGCATGATGTAAGATGGATTGGAGACCCAATAGACCTAATAATTTTCGATGGCTATTCTTCTTCTGAAGGAAAGGATTTAAAGCAAATAGTTTTTTGTGAAGTAAAATCTGGAAAAAGTAAGGTTAGTAGAATTCAAAATAGAATTAAAGAAGTAATTGAGAAGAAAAAAGTGAAATGGGAAGAATTTAAAATTTAGAAAAAGAAAAAAAGAATGTTGAAAAAGTTAAAAAGTTTTAGAAGCATTTATTTCTTCTTCTTTTTTGCCAACTTTTACACCTCCAAAAATTTTCTAATTTAATATTTTCCACACTTGCTTAAATAAATTTTTCTTCTTCAAAATACAAATTTTATTATGAAGATTAAACTTTCTGCAACTTTTGTTGGTAAGTGTGACATTTGTAAAAAGGAGAAAATTGTTTTTTCTGCTGGAGATGAAGATAGCAAGAGGGTTGTTACAGTTTGTGAAGATTGTGCAAAGGAGCTTGGAAATATGCAAGTCTCAGAAGTTATAGAAAAGTATGGATATAAGGATGAAAAAGCTTTTGGAAAAGGTGTGAGGATTTTTAACTTGAGTGGTAAGAATTCTTAATTTTTTCTTTTTTTTAAGAAGAGATTATGAAGAAAAAATACTTTTTATTATTTTTAATTCTTCCACTTATCTTTTTACCCTTTCTTTTAAATAAAAATTCTTCAAATAAAACTTTAGTCACTGTTTCAAGGGTTATAGATGGTGATACTTTTGAGTTGGCTAACGGAAAAAAAGTTAGGCTTTTGGGAATAGATGCCCCTGAGAAGAATAAATACTTTTACTCAGAAGCTAAGGAAAAGCTTAAAGAACTAATAGAAAATAAAAATGTTTTTCTTGAAGCTGATGTAATAAATTCAGATACAAGCGGAAGGCTTTTAAGGTATGTTTTTGTTGGCGATACTTTTGTTAATTTAGAAATGGTTAAGCAAGGGTTTGCAAGTGTTTACATATTTTCTGGAAATGAAAAATATTCTTCCCAGCTTTTAGAGGCAGAAGAATATGCAAGAAAAAACAAGCTTGGAATTTGGGGAAAATTTTCTCAGTTTAGTAGTTGTATTCAAGTAAAAGAGTTTCACTTTGATGCTAAGGGTGATGACAGCAAGAATTTGAATGACGAATACTTTGTTTTAAAAAATGATTGTAGTTTTTCGATAAATTTAGCCGGATGGAATGTAAAAGATAAAAATTTTAACTCTTTCTTTTTGCCAGATTTTTTGCTTGAAGGAAAAGCTGAAGTAAAAATTTGTTCAGGTTCTGGAAATAAAACAAAAAATGAAA
>CALIKW010000052.1 GCA_938017915.1 uncultured archaeon
CTTTAGAAGTTCCTGAGCTCTTTTTACATCTACTTCCGTTGCTTTAATCGTGAAATTTTGTAGTTCAAATTTATCAATATCTTCTACAGTTAGACCAAGAAACTTGGCTTGAGGTGTGCCAAGCCTATCTGAAATATGGGCTAGTGATATGCTCCCGTATTTAATTACAGAATAAATATAGAGACCAAATGCGTCTAAATCCGTTAATACATAAACAGGCAACTTAAACTCGTTTGCTAATCTTTGGATAAGCCTTCTTGCTCCTCTAGCAGCTTGCCCTTGCACACCAATTAATATGCAATTATGCTTTTTCCAGAATTTATCCTCGTTTAACCTTTCCCATACAGCATTTTTTTCCACCACAAGAATCCAGTCTGCATTAACTTTTTTAAATTCTATATCTTCAACGTTTGATGGAATGTGCCAACCTCCTGTACCCAATTTACTCCAATCAATAATGTCTTTTCCATCTTTAATTACAACATTCCCAGTTACACGGCCTCTAGTATCAGCGTTTAAATGTAACTGCTCTCTTAAAACATTTAGCATAACTTCCAAATCAACAACTATAGGATCTGATTCGTTTTGTTCAGTAAACGTGTTTTCTTGAGAGTTTGGTAAGGTTCTTTTCAAAGCATAAAACAAATCTCTTAAGCTTGTATGAAGATTTTGTTCTAACAATTCCTTACAAAAGGCAGCAACTAACATAGTTTGCATGAATTTTTTTGCATGACCAGTATGGAACAAAAATCTTTTTGCAGTTTTTTCTCCTAAAGTAAGCATTCCACTTTTTTTATCGTAAATTACATTTGAAAGTGAACGAATGGGAACATCTATATTCGGATTTTCTTTTTTCTCTATATCACTCAAAACTTTCTTCCCCAAATTCTCAAGTTTTTTCTTCACTTCTTTCATTTTCTCCCTCTTTTAGATTTATTTCTTCTAATTTTTCAGCCTTTTCTTCCATTTCCACTTTCAAATCAGTTTTCTTTTTTATCATATCCTCTAATTTTTCCAAAATTGCTTTATAATCTTTGTTTGTAAGTTTTGCTACTGCTTTTGCAACTTCTGGCACATACCTTTCAAATATCTGTCTTCTTAAAAGTCTTTCTCTTGCTTTTCTTTTTTGCCTTATATAACTTGCAAGTTTTCTTCCAGCATCCTGTAAAGCGAGCTTTATTTCTTTCACAATTTCCGGATAGTTTGCTATTGCCTGCTTCCCTTCAGAAGTGAAAGGAACCCAAACAGAAGCAAAATGAACAAAAATTGCTAAAGGTCCTACTGGCAAAGAGCCTGCAGACTGTTGTAAACCATACCTTCTCCAGTCAACTTCTGTTATTGCTTCAGTTATTGCACAATCACTTTGATGATAAAGCAAAGGAACCTTATTTGCAAATCTTAAAATTTTTGCAGTTTCGTTTTCTGGTAAGCTTCCTCCATACGCTAAACCGCATTCAATAAGGAAAGGGTAGCCACGATAAACTGTTGGAGATCTAGAAACAGCAACATAATACTCAGCCTCTATTTCTTTTTTCAAACCTTCTTCTATTAACTTTTCTCCTAAAGGAGATAAACAATTTGTTGGTGGTGCTATAAGTTTAACCATTTGCATAGCTTTATGCAACCTTTCTGATTCTTCTGGAGTTATTTCTTGTGGTTTTCTTTTTAATTCAATTTTTGCAAGCTTGCAAATTTGTTCTGCAGAATTTTTGCCCACTCTACAAAACTCTGTAGTTAAAAAACTAAGCATGTTTTTTGTTTTTGTATCTTTTAGCATTCTTCTTAAAATTCCAAGCTCAACTCCGTAAGGATGGGGTTTAATTTCTTTTGGTTGAACAGGAATTTCATTAGTTACCCTTTTAAATTCTACTTTTCCATTAGGGCCATCGAAAATAATAGTAGCATAAGGGTTTGCTATTGCTGTTTGTTTTAGATATTCAAGAACTGAAGGTGGTTTTTCCACGTATCTGCCTTCTATTTCCATCTCTATTTTTACACCATGCCATTTGTTTGGGTTTTTTTCCTTTTTTACAGAAATTATATGGGGTTCATTTTTTGCAACATCAATCATAAGTTCAAAAATGCTAATATCTTTGCCTGTGCTTGTAGTTATTTTTACTGGCTTTCCGGTTGTTAATTGAGAATATAAAATTGCACCATGAATTCCTAAACCCTGAACACCACGCGATTGACGAAGTTTGTGGAACTTACTTCCGTACAAAAACTTACCAAAAGCATAAGGAACTTTTGATTCAACTACTCCTGGACCATTGTCTTCTACAACAACTTTAAACCTGTCCACATTTGTTGGCTTAACAACAACTTTTATCTCTGGTAAAATTCCTGCTTCATTACAAGCGTCTAAAGAATTATGACAGAAAATTGCACCAAAACCAGCTACAAAGTTTTCATTGCCCGGAACACTTATATCATAAACCCATTTTTTGTTGTAATCGATTTTTTCAATTTTCTTAATTTTTAAAGCACCTAAATCTCCGCTTAGCAGTTTTTTACTATTTCCCTTTAACTCTGTTCCACCATCTCTTAAAAGTTTCTCTAATGTTTTAAAATTGGTATTTTCTTGATATCTTCTCAAAATTGAGTATTTTAAGTTAGAATCTGAGATTTCCTTAAGTATTTCCTTTACTGGCAGTTTATTTAAGGATGATCGTTTTTGATTCGTATAGATATAAAGAATATAACTCTTTGAAAAATTTGCTTGTTTATTATTAATCCTTCGTGTTTTTCTTTCAGATTCTCCATAACTATAACACAAACCTAAAGATGAAAGCAAATATTGAAGATCAATTACCAAATCTTTACTTACTGTAGCAAGAACAATTTTTTCAAAA
>CALIKW010000053.1 GCA_938017915.1 uncultured archaeon
AATTTTTAAGAATTTTGATTTAAATCCTGCAATTAAATTTTCTGGTTCTAGAGGATTTCAAATTTGGGCTTTGATAGAGGATTTTGAATTTCCAGAAGAATATGAGCCACTTGTTTTAAAAGGAGGGAAAAGGGAAAAAAACTACTTTACTCTTTTCTCAGATTTTGTTAGAATAATTCAAAGAGAGGTTGAGAAGGAAGTACCAAAACTAACGACCTCTGAAACTTTGAGCAAAAAAGAAAGAGAAGATAAAATTCTTCTCGATCCTTCTAGCATGAAACTAATGGGATTGGTTAGAGCTCCTTATTCTATACATTCAAAAACTGGTTTAGTTTCACTTCCTTTAAATTTAAAGGAAGTAAAAGATTTTGAGTTTGATGAGGCAAGAACTGAAAAGGTTTTGGAAAGATACGAGAAAAGAGGAAATGAATTTATCCTTAAACCTTCTAATCCAAGAAAATTGATTCAAGAATTAATTTGAAAAATCTAAATAATAATTAGGTGAGATTTTGCCAATAAGTACAGCACCATATAAAAGAACTTATAAGCATACAAAAGGAAGGGGAAGGGAAGCAACCATAACTTGCGGCATTTGCGGAAGGGAAGTCCCTAAGTATAAAACTTTTGTTATAGTTAAAGGATTGAGAATAGATGATCCTTTAATAAGGCAACAAGTTGATAAGAGGATGATTCACCTGCTTAGAAAAAAGATAAGGGTTTGCCCAGCTTGTGCAAGATTTCATGGAGTTATAAAACCTGGAAAAAGTGTGAGGAAAAAGCACTTGAGAATATGAAGCTTATAGAAAAAATAAAGGGCTTGAAGGGGATATTGTATAAAAAGCTTATAGAAGAAGAGGAATTAAGGTTTCCGAGATTTGAAATAAAAAAGTCTCAAATAAAAGTTAAACTACCAGATATAAAGCAAATAAGGAAACTCAACGTTGTTTATCCGCTCATAGAGCCCTTTGCATTTGCTAATATAAAGTGGGATAATAGTACAAGGGATTTAGTTTACTTCGTAGTTGAGCCAAGTTTGAATGAAAAAGAAAGGGAAATTCTGGAGAAAATTTCGAGTGGTTTAATAGAAATAATGGAAGTAGGGCTTTCTGCCTTCAAAGATACTTCAAAAGCTTTAGAACATTTGGAAAAAAATGTTAAAAAGATAATTAAGGACTTTGGTATAAAGTTAGAGCCAAACAAGTACCCAAAAATAATGTATTACATTTACAGAAATTTTGTTGGTTACGATGAAATAGAGCCTTTACTTCAAGACCCTTTTATAGAGGATATAAGCTGCGACGGCATTAACACACCAATTTACATAGTTCATAGAAAGTATGGATCTTTAAAAACTAATTTAATTTTTAAAGATGAAAGGAGATTAAGGGATTTTATAGTAAAACTTGCAGAGAGATGCGGGAGATATGTGAGCTATGCAGAGCCTATACTTGCTGGAACATTACCAGATGGTTCAAGAGTTAGTGCAACCTTAGCTCCTGATGTAGCAACAAGGGGTCCTGTTTTTACTATAAGAAAATTTACCGAAAGACCTTTTTCTCCAACAGAGCAAATAGAACTTAAAACAGCCTCGCCCGAAATTTTAGCATACCTTTGGTATTTAGTTGAAAATAAAGCTTCTATACTTATTATAGGCGGGACAGCAACCGGAAAAACTTCTTTTCTAAACACACTTTGTGCTTTTATCCTTCCTGAAGCAAAAATAGTTTCGATAGAAGATACGAGAGAACTTAAAATACCCCATGAACATTGGATTCCTGGTTTGGCAAGAGTAGGCTTTGGAATTCCAAGACCAACAGGAGAAAAATACGGTGAAGTTTCGCTTTTTGATTTGTTAAGAGAAAGCTTTAGACAAAATCCAGATTATGTAATAGTTGGTGAAGTTAGGGGTAAGGAAACTTATGTTATGTTTCAGGGGATGAGTTCTGGTCATCCTAGCTTGAGTACTTTTCACGCAGGCTCTGTAGATTCTGTTATAAAAAGACTTACAACTCCACCCATAGAGCTTTCACCTACACTTCTCGAAAGCTTGGATTTAATAGTGGTTATGATACATGCAAAGGAAAAGGGTAAGTCAGCCAGAAGAATAAAAGAAATTGTGGAAATAGAATCTGTTGACCCAAAAACTTTTGAGGTTAAGACGAACGTTGTTTTTAGGTGGAATTCTGCTTACGATAAATATGAGAAAATTAACGAAAGCTCAAAAGTCAAAAAAATAGCTTTGCTCAAAGGTGCTGACCTTGAGAAAGAGTTGAATGAAATAAAAAGAAGGGAAAGATTTTTGAAGTGGCTTTTGGAAAATGGGATTAAAGATTATGATGAGGTTGCTAAGTTTATAGTTACTTATTATAAGGAGCCTGAGAAAGTTGAAGAAATCATGAAGGAAAGGGCAAAAGTTGAGGCTAAAGTAAAAATAGAAAGAAGAACTTTTCTTGAAATGCTTGGCTATAAGATTATAAGGGAGGAACATGCTTAAGGGTTTGGCAACAAGAATTTTTGGTAATTTTGTGGATAAGCATTTAGCCAATTTTAATTTTTTGAAAGAAAGCTTGCAAAAGGCTGATATTAAAATACCATTTAGAGTTTACTTGAGCTTAAGCCTTTTTCTTTCGATTTTCTTTTCCCTCCTTTCACTTCCAATTTCTTATATCATTTTTTCTTTTTTAAGTTATCAAATCCCTTTAAAGATATTTTTTTCAATTTTTATTTTTTTCTCAATTTTTTTCATCTCATTTTTTTTAATTGTTTTTTATCCATACCAAATTGTTAGCGCAAGGAGAAAAAATATAGAAACGAATTTGCCTTTTGTTTTAATTCATATGGGCTCTGTCGCAGAATCTGGAGTTCCGCCTTACATGATATTCAAGCTTATAAGCTACTTCAAGGAATATGGAGAAGTTGCAAAGGAAATGGAAAAAATTTCAAGGAATATAGAGGAGTTTGGCTTAGATCCTTTGAGTGCAGCAAGAGAAGTTGCTAAAAGAACTCCTTCACCAGCTTTAAGGCAAGTTTTGCTTGGCTTTATTTCAACAACCGAAAGTGGTGGAAATGTTAAAGAATACTTAAAAAATGCGGGTGAGCAAGCTTTATTCGAGTGGAGAATAAAGAGGGAAAGGTTTTTGCAACAGCTTTCAACTTATGCAGAATTTTACACAGGGATTTTAATTGCTGCACCACTTTTCATAATATCCCTTTTTGCAGTTATGCATGTGATTCAGCCTACAATAGCAGGAATGAGCATTTTAAATTTAATGAAGATAAGTACTTATGGAATAATTCCAGTTTTAAACATAGTTTTTCTTTTGTTCTTAAGGGGTGTTGAAGTTGAAATTTGAAATTATAAAACCAATTGGAATTGGTCTTTTAATTTCTATTCCAACAATTTTAGTTAATTTTTTTCTTTTTCAAAAGAAAGAAAACATGTTTTATCTTCTAAACATTCTTTCTCTTTTTCTTTTATTTTCACCTTTAATAATTTCAAGATATCTAAAGCATAAGAGAATAAAGGAAATGGAAGAAATGTTCCATGTTTTTCTCAGAGACTTTGTTCAGGCAATAAGGAGCGGGATGACTTTGCCAGTAGCTCTTAAAACAGTTTCTGAAAATGATTATAAAAGCTTATCTCCCTACATAAAGAAATTAAGCTCCCAACTTGATTGGGGAATCCCTTTTGAAAAGGCTTTGCTCAATTTTTCAAGAGAATCGAACTCAAAGCTAATAGGAAGGATTGTTTCTTCTGTTATAGAAAGCCATAGATTTGGAGGAAACCTTTCAGATACTTTAGAATCTTTAAGGGCAACAGCACTAGAAACAGAGAAGCTTAGATCAGAAAGAAGACTTTACATGCATTCCCAAATGATTACAGGTTACATAATATACTTTGTTTTCA
>CALIKW010000054.1 GCA_938017915.1 uncultured archaeon
CCTACAGAAGAAATTTTAACAGAAAGGGATTTAAGAAATTTACTCGAAACTAACGAGCATCCAGAACATTATCAAGGTTTTGAAATTTCTGGCAAATTGCACTTGGGAACTTTAATAGTGAGCGGAATAAAAATAAACGATTTCTCAAAAGCAGGAGTAAAGTGCAAAGTTTTCTTAGCAGATTGGCATACTTTTTTGAACAAAAAGCTTGGTGGAAATTGGGAAAATATAATTAAAGCTTATAAGTATTATGAGGAAGCTTTCAAGTTTTTTTGTCCTGATGCAAAAATAGTGCTTGGAAGTGATCTTTACTTTAATAATAACGAATACTGGAAAGATGTTGTAAGATTTTCCTCTTTGGTAACTTTACCAAGGTTGATGAGAACTTTAACTATCATGGGAAGAAGCGAGAAAGAAAAGCTTTTTGCTTCTCAAATGATTTATTCTCCTATGCAGGCTGTAGATGTTAAATATTTATGTCAAATTGCACATGGTGGTACAGACCAAAGAAAAATTCATGTTTTGTGCAGGGAAATATTTCCAAAGCTAGGATGGGAAAAGCCTGTGGCAATTCATCATCACTTGTTAGCAGGTTTGGAAAAACCACCAGAAATTAAGGATAAAGTGGAAAAAGTAATTGCAGCCAAGATGAGTAAATCGAAGCCTTGGACTTGTATATTTGTTCATGACAGCGAAGAAGAAATAAGAAAAAAATTGATGAAGGCATGGTGTCCTGAAGGAATGGTTGAAGGAAATCCTGTATTAGAAATAGCCAAATATATAGTGTTTAGAATTAAGGAAAAACTCGAAGTTGAAAGAAAAGGTAAATATTATGATAAACTTGAATTTTTTGATTACAAGGAATTGGAAGAATTTTATAAGCAGAAGAAAATTCATCCTTTAGATTTAAAGGAAAGTGTTGCAAGAGCTTTAAATGAAATTTTAAAACCAATAAGAGAGCATTTTGAGAAACCAAAGAATAAAAAATTATTAGAAATTTTTGAAAGTGTTGAGATAACAAGGTAAATTTAAACAATGTATTTTTCCTTAATAATAAAGTAGAAAACTATTCCAAGGAGTATTATTAAAAAGCAATTAAAAATTATTGTGGTAGGGAATTGAGAAAGAAGTGATAAGCAAAATAGAGAGGCTATTAAAGGAAGTATAGGAATGTTTTTTAAAGAAAACGGAACTTTAAATCCCCTCGGAATCTTTGGCTGGTAAACTCTTAGAAGAACTATCGAAATATTTACTAAGTAAAAGCAAAAAATTGTTAGAAAATTTGAAATTTCTGCCATAACTTTTAAGTCCCTAACTAAAACCATGCTGATTAAAGAAGAAAATGAAATTAATGCTATAGAAATAAATGGGGTTTTTCTCTTAGAAATTTTTGAGAAAATTCTTGGAAATAATCTCTCTTTTCCAAAACTGTATAGAAGCCTTGAACCAGAAACTGTTAATCCTAAAATTGTACTTGAAGTTGCAAAAATTGCAGAAAAAAGAACAAAGTATCCCATTTCATTACCAAAATTTTTTGAAACAGCATCAAATAATGGAGCATTTGAGCTTTCTAACACTTTTATATCTAACAAATTAAGGGCTGCTATGCAAACTAGAGTATAAATTAGCATGCAAATTAAAATTGAAAAAACAATTGCTTTTGGGATTAGTTTTTTCGGAGCTTTTGTTTCTTCTGATTCTGCTGGAATAAGCTCAAAGCCTGCATAAGCAAAAAATATAAGTCCTGCAGCATAAAAAACATTTTTATTAACCTCAACGTTAAGAAATATTTCTTTTGTCGGTTTAATTAAAAAAATTCCTAGCATTATCACTAAAGCCAAACCAAAAATTGCAGAAAAGGTTAAGAACAAGCTTACGCTTACCGACTCTTTTATTCCTAGGTAAGAAAGGAATCCTGATAGGATTATTATTAAAGTTGAAAGAATTATTTCATCCAAAGGAACGAATTTTGAAAAATATCCTCCGAACGCAATAGAAACTGTTGAAATAGCGAAAATACAAACTAAAATTAAGGACCATTGAACTATAAAGCCCCAAATTTTTCCCCCGAATATTTTTAAAGCATCCCTTATTACTTTATAATAGCTTGAAGTATCCGGGTATATGCTTGCCATTTCTGCAAAGCTTAAGCCTGTTAGTAAGGAAAGAATTCCTGCAAGAATAACAGAGATCCAGGAGGAATAGCCTGCAATTCCTGCAACCTTTCCTATTATAGTGTAAATTCCTGCTCCTATTATTATACCAATTCCAAAGATTAAAATATCCCTAAATTTTAAAACTCTTTTAAGCTTTTGCATATAAATTAATTTAAAATCGGAAAAATAAATTGAAGATATGGATTTTGCTCTTGAGGCTACAATTGAACTAAGTAAACCAATAGAGTTTCTTACCCAAACATTTCCTTCTCTAATAGCAAAAATAAACTCTGAGCTTTTTAGAAAAGGAGTTCCAAAAGAACAGGAAGGATCTAGGATAGTAAATTGGAAAATAGCTGGAACAAAGCTTTTTTTAAGGATAGAAGGTACAACTTATTTGAGACCGCATGATGCCTTGCTTAGGTTGAGAAATTTTCTCGCAGAAAAACTTGGAAAAGAGCATGGAATAGGGGTAAGAAATCTTTTTGTAAAAGAATATGAAATAAGGTTTAAGCCGAAGAAAGTACCGAAACAAATGGTTGAGGTTAAGGTTCCGTGGGTAAGAGAAATAATTCAAAAAGATAAGGAACTTCTAGTTAAACTACAAAATTTGGATTCTACTGCTTTAGAAGATAGATATGTTGAAAGAATTTTAAGAAGGATAGAAGAAAAAATATCAGCTCAGTATGTGAAAGGTAAAGCAGAAACTTCAGAAGTTATAAAAAAGAGTAAACCAAAAATTAAAAAGTATAAGTTTAAGGAAGATATAACAGAGGAATTAATAAAAAGAGGTTGGGTAAAAAGATTTACCACAGCTGGAGTATGGCATTTTTTGCCTCCAATGACTGCTTTGATAAGAGCAATAGAACAAATTATTGTTGAAAGAATAGCTAAGCCCATGGAATTCCAGGAAATTTTTCTCCCTCGCTTAATTTCATTAGAAACTCACATGAAAAAGGGGCAACTGGCAATACCTAACGACCTTTTTTGGGTTTGTCCTCCAATTTCAAAGAATATAGAGGAATTCGAAGATTTTGTGGATTATGTTGAAATTACACAAACTATTCCAAAAGATTTGCTCATGAAGAAGTTGGATTTGCCGATAGGTGCTATTTCTTATGCTCAATGCGAAGGTTTTTACCAAATTTTTGAGAAAGAAGTAATTGATTTGGATAAGCTTCCATTAAAATTTTTTGATAGATTTGGGCCTACTTGGCGCTATGAAGCTGGTGGTCTAAAAGGTTTGGAAAGGTTGAATGAGTTTTATAGGATAGAATTTGTTTATATAGGCTCTCCAGACCAAGTCGTAAAAATAAGGGATGAAGTGAAAGATAGAACTTTAGAAATTGTGGATAAAATTTTTGATTTAGAATGGAGAATTGATAAAGTAGTTCCTGTTTATTTAGAACATGCTGGAAAGGTTGAAGAAGAAAAGGAAGATTTGGTTAAAACTTACGACTTAACAATTATACTTCCGTTCAAAACTTTGAGCAAAGCAGAGAAAGAATTGGAAATTGCTTCTTTCCATGTTCATAAGGACTTTTATGCAGAAAGGTTTAATTTTAAGGATAAAGCAGGGAGAACTGTTTGGACTGGTTGTTGTGGTTTGGGTCCTACAAGATTTGCTTATGTTTTTCTTTTGAGGCATGGGCTTAATTTTGACGAATGGCCAGAAGAAGTAAAAAAGGCTGTTAAAAGCTTATACGAAAAGTTCCCCCAAACTTTTGAAGTTGTCAGCTAATAAAATCGAATAATCTGCAAAATTATTTATTTGAATTTTTCAAAATGCGGGCGCCGGGATTCGAACCCGGGTCTCGAGCTTGGAAGGCTCGGGTCCTAGACCAGACTAGACCACACCCGCAAAATCAACAAACCTTTCCTTTAATTATTTTTGCGATTTAAAAATTTTTAAGTTAAGTCAAACAACAAATCTTCAAATTTTTTTACTTCATTTTCATTTCCTTTTCTAGAACAGCTATAGCAATATTCTTCAAAAAATGATTATAAAGAAGGAATTAAATTTGCGAGTTTAAATAAAAGCTTTCCTTAGGATTGCAAAATCCTAAACTTATAAATCTGCCTTTCTACTTTAAATTATGAGTGAGCTAATCAAAAAATTTTTGAAAAGATTTAGAAAGATCTTTCCTTCAGAAGGTTTGGAAAAAGAACTAATTCCTTTGCAACCAGAAGAGCATTTAAAGCCAAGAATAGCAAAGAGGAAAAAAGCAAAAATTTAAACTAAAAATTCAATATTTCATATGAAAAAATGAGCGAATTTCCTTTATTACCCTTAGAAAAAATTGCAAAAAAAGCAGGAAAAGAGTTTGGAATAGACAGAATTTCGTTAGCAGGAGTAAAGGAATTAAGAAATACTCTCTTAGAAATAGCTGATAAAATTGCACAGGATGCTGTGGCTGCCTGCCATCATGCAAAAAGGGTTACTGTTAAAAGAGAAGATATTTTAATGGCTGTGAGGAGATAAAAATGGAAAAAACAACATCAGCCATAAAAAACCTTAAGCCTGGAGGGTTTGTTTTAATAGATAATACTCCATGCAGAGTTGAAAAAGTAAGCATATCAACAAGTGGAAAGCATGGTGCTGCTAAGGCCAGAGTAGATGCTGTTGGCTTGTTAGATGGAAAAAGGAGAAGCATAATAAAACCTGCTGATGAAATTATTGATGTCCCAATAGTAATAAAAAAATCTGCTCAAGTTTTAGCCATAATTGGGGATAATGCTCAACTCATGGATTTAACTGATTATTCGGTTTTTGAATTACCAATTCCTGAGGAATTAAAAAATGAAATAAAACAGGGAAATGAAATAGCTTATTACGAAGTTATGGGGATAAAAACGCTCAAGCAATTAAAATGATTTAAACGCATTTTTCCAATTATTAAAAGTGGGAAAAAATATTCTCGTTGAAAAACTGAATCAAACTCCGATAGAAGAACAAAAAATTGAAATTGTGGAAAGAAAAGGCTTAGGTCATCCTGACACTATTTGTGATTTGATAATGAACGAAATTTCTATTGAGTTGAGTAAAGTTTACTTAAAAAAGTTTGGCACGATTCTTCACCATAATATAGATAAGGCCTTGCTTGCAGCAGGTGAAGCTGAGCATAGGTTTGGTGGAGGTGAAATAAAAAAGCCAATGCTACTTGTGATAGGTGATAGGGCAACTTATTTTTTTGATAATGAAGAAATACCTGTAGAAGAAATTTCCATTTCCACTGCAAAAAAATGGTTTAAGGAAAAAATGAGGTTTGTAGATCCAGAAGAGCATGTTAAATACCAAGTCGAACTAAAGCAGGTTTCTGCTTCCCTTGCAGAAATTTTTAAGAAAAAAAATAAAATATTAGGAGCTAACGATACTTCGGCTGCTGTAGGTTATTATCCTTTAAGCAGAACAGAAAAAATCGTTTTAGAACTGGAAAAATTCTTAAACTCAAAAGATTTTAAGAAGGATTTCCCAGAATCTGGAGAAGATATAAAAGTTATGGGCTTAAGGATTAATAACACCTTAGATTTAACTATTGCCATGGCTTTTGTCGATAAGTTCATAGATTCGGAAGGAACTTACTTTAAAAGAAAAGAAGAAATTATAAATGCGATTAAAAACTTTGTTTCGAATTCTGATTTTGAAAAAATAAAAATAAGCTTAAATACTTTGGATGAAAAAGGAAAAGGCGTTGCTGGCTTATTTTTGACTGTGAACGGTACTTGCGCCGATGCAGCTGATTCTGGCCAAGTTGGAAGAGGGAATAGGGTAAATGGCCTAATTCCTTTGAATAGGCCCACGAGCTCAGAAGCTGCTGCAGGAAAAAATGCTGTGTCGCATATAGGAAAAATTTACAACATACTTTCCCATAAAATAGCAAGAGAAATTTTTGAAAATGTTTCTGGTTTAAAGGAAGTTTATGTCTGGCTTTTAAGCGAGATAGGAAAGCGCATAGATGAGCCTAAAATTGCTGTCGCACAACTTATATTAAAAGAAGGAAATAGTCTGGAGAAGGTAAAAAAAGAAGTAGAGGAAATAATTAGCAAAGAAATTGAAAATATTACCAAGTTTTGCCTCAAGTTAGCAAAAGGAAAATTTGAGGTTTGTTAATTACTTTAAATAAGCCCAAAGCCTAGCTCCTGTTTTTAAAAGTTTCATGGCTTCTTCTACTCCTTTATTGCTGAGCTTTGTTCTTCCTTCTTTTTTAATTAAAAGATTACCTTTCTTTAAATTTTCTATAGCTTCCCTAACATTTTTCCTCTGTCTAATTGGAAATTTCAAGATAACTTCTTCTTCAGAAATCCCTTTATACTTCTTCATGAAAACTAAAAATGTGATCAAAACAGTTTTTTCTAGTTCAGTTAACTTTTTCATACAACATATGTTGTATTTTTTCCTATAAATATTTTTTTAACCTCAATACGTATTAAAAAATTCGATAACTTTTTAAATCCTTTTGAGATATTATAATTAGTTTTTAAAAGTGAGTTAAATGCCGAAAAAATCGAGCGAGCAAATAATTTATTCCTTTATCTGCGAAAACCCAGGCCTTAATACTTACCAAATTTCTAAAAAATTAAGGATGAGTGGTGGGAGGGTAAGGCATGCCTTAAAGAAATTAAGGGAAAGTGGCTTAATTAAGTTTAAGTTTGAGAGAAAAAACCCAAGAATAAGAAAGCTAACTTATCCAACAGAATTCTGGAAGTTATTTCCCAGAGTTTTGAAATCTGAAATCAAAAAATTATTAAAACTTTAATTTTATTGGAATTTGAACTAAATTTTTAGTAAGCAACTTTTATTAACTTATTTCCACAATTCGGACATTTTTTTAATTTATTCGAAAAAGTTTTGTTGCACTTACTACAAAACTTCATAATTATCTTTTCTTTTTGAAATATTAATTCAATTCTTTCTTTAAGAATTTTTAAGTTGATGAAAGAAAAGTCTAATCCTTAAGCACGCCCGGGCTGGGATTTGAACCCAGAAGGGGCAAAGCCCCACTAGCTTAGCAGGCTAGCGCCTTACCATTCGGCCACCCGGGCTTATATTTATATGGGAAATTTAAATTTATAACTTGTGAAATGGGAAAACAATTTCCTTAATTTTTTCCACATTTTCCTTCACAATTTCAAAAATTTTTTCATTCTTCTCAATTTTTTCCTTATCCCTAAGCTCTTCAACCCTTTCTTTATTTGCTTTAACCTGGGAAATTCTCAAAAAAGCTAAAGCCCAGCAGTTCACTGTCTTTTCTACGTTATATCCACCTCCTCCTAAAACTAAATATTTTCCCCCACAAATTTTATGCGCTAATTCATGCATTCTTTCAGCAACTTCCTCATAAGCTTTACTTGTTAAAGACAAATCAGCTAAGTAATCCTTGAAGTGAGCATCTATTCCAAACTGATTAATCAAAATTTCTGGCTTATACTTTTTGATTAAAGGCAAAGCTACTTCGTCAAAAGCATATAAAAAAGCCTCGTCAAAGGTTCCTGCTGGCAATGGACTATTAACAGAATACCCTTTACCATTTCCTTTTCC